>JBBSEO010000106.1:0-7667 GCA_038239645.1 Chthoniobacterales bacterium
GGCGAAGAAATGAAACTGGGAGTAATTTTCGCCAGCTGGAAGTCGCGCCCCTGCCCCCAGGCAAGCGACGGGAAGGCAAGAAGCGACAGGAGAAGAAGACGGGAGATCATGGGGAGAACGAAATCGTCTAGCTAATCGCCGTCCGAAAGTCGACGCCGGAATTTCAACTTTTCACCCGCTCAAGGTGATCGCGGAAATAGGCGATCGTCTTCTGGATTCCCTCATCGAAGTCCACCCGCGGCTCCCAGCCGAGGATCTTCCGCGCGCGCCCGATGTCCGGCTGGCGCACTTTCGGGTCGTCCACGGGTAACGGCCGGTGCTCGATCCCTGATTTCGTTCCCGTAATGCGAATGATCTCTTCCGCGAATTGCTTGATCGTCATCTCGCGCGGGTTGCCGATGTTGACCGGCTCATTGAAGTCGCTCATCGCCAGGCGGAAAATCCCGTCGATCAAATCGCTGACATAGCAAAAAGAGCGTGTCTGCGAGCCATCGCCGAAAATGGTCAGCGGCTCACCGGCCAGCGCCTGCCCAATAAACGCCGGCACGACCCGCCCGTCCCGGAGGCGCATGCGCGGCCCGTAGGTGTTGAAGATGCGAACAATCTTGGTGTCGACGTGATGAAAGCGGTGATACGCCATGGTCATCGCTTCGGCGAAACGCTTCGCCTCATCGTAGACCCCGCGCGGACCGATCGGATTCACGTTACCCCAGTAATCTTCCTTCTGCGGATGCACGAGTGGATCGCCGTAGCATTCGCTGGTCGAGGCGAGAAGGAAACGCGCCCCCTTGTCCTTGGCCAGGCCCAGAGTGTTGTGGGTGCCAAGCGCGCCCACTTTCAGCGTCGGGATCGGCAGCTCGAGGTAGTCAATCGGGCTCGCCGGTGAGGCAAAATGAAAGACGAAATCGAGTTTCTCTTCGGGAATGAAAATGAAGTTCGAGACGTTGTGCCGGATGAAGCGAAAGTTCTCGTTGCCCGCGAGATGCCCGATGTTCGCCGGATTGCCGGTGATGAGATTGTCGATCGCGATCACCTTATGGCCCTCCGCCAGCAGGCGATCGGTCAAATGTGAACCAAGGAAGCCGGCGCCGCCGGTAACGACAGAAGTGGGCATGCGGGGAGTCTATTAAAGGCGGGGGCGGCGGTTTTCCAGCGAAATAGGGTTAACGTCAAGAAGCACTTTCCAGCGGCCAACCTTCGCCGCCCCTGATAAAGAAAAGAGAGGCAGGAACGCCACACGCATCCCTGCCTCCCGGTTCTTCAAGGTTTGAGTTTCGATTAAGCGCTAAGGCGGCGGCGCAGTGCGAACAAGCCCATCAGACCAACACCAAGGAGCGAGGATGTGAACCCTGCTTCCGGTACAGTTGAGAACTGAGCACTTCTCAGGAGCACATTCTTGCTCCCGGCAGTGATATCGATGTATCCGTTTTGATACATCGCCGGAATGGCGACGGAACCGTCCGCGTTCGCCACTGTGCTGATGAGGACCGCTCCAGTGAGCGTTCCGGCGACCGTATTGTAATAGATCTTCGCCGATTCGCCATTTTGCACGCTGCCCAAGAAGAGGAGATTTAGCATGGACGCAGGCATCGTCGGAAGGGTGAGCTGAACGAAATTATTGACGGTAATTTCGTGTTCACCGCTAGGGTCGCTCGTAGTGCCCAATCCGATTTCGCCCGAGCCGTCTATCGGACCTTGACTCTTGGCGTAGAGGTGAGTCGTGCCCCCCGCGGTAAGGAATCCCGAAGCCGTCAGCTGGTATCCACTTTCGACGAAAGTGCTGGTCGTACCGAGATCCGTATTACTTCCATTCTCTTGAAAGGTAAACGTGATGGGCGCGGCACTCGCCCTTCCTGCGAGCGACGCGAATGCGATAATTGCGAGGGTTACAAATGTATTTTTCATAATATATATCGATATTAACAATAAGACCCATAAGCAGTCTATATACCATATCTACCATATTTCCATTAAACAGATCGTAATGAGATACTTGCATGAAATATTGTTTTTACTTCAATCATTACAAAATCGCGAATTTCGTAAGATTTCCCGACGTTGGGCGCGGAATGGGCAGGCTTAAATCATCGTCGCGAAGTAACTTACAGTCGCACTGTCGTGATAACGTCGGACGATACCAGGAACACGCTATAATTTTAGAGAAGCGCCGCGATTCTCGCAATTAGCTTTTCAGGAGAGCAAGCCGCCCCCCTCCGAGCAAAAATGTCGGCGGTACGAAACTGGCTCTTTAAGGAAGCTAAATGAATTCCTCTTTGCCCTCACGATCGACGCCAAAGTCCACCGACGATTGGTTAAACGAATGCAGCTTTCAGACGCGGCAGGACACCGTTGTCCCAGGCCTGCTCAATCACAAAATCGATCGCAGCGCGCCGGCGGCCGAAGATCCCGCTTTGCTCGGGCTCTTCCCTCTCGCCGGAAATTATCCACCGGCCCCGGCGAAAGCTGCCGAGACGCCGCGAAATCCGGAAGACTCCAGGAGGGTCGCCGCCGAGGTCCACAACTTCAGTAAGCTCGCCACCGGCGTCTGCGCGCCGGCGAACGGCCGCGATTCACTGCCTGAATATATTCTTTTCGGAGCGATCGCGCTTCTGGCGATGGGCTGGCCAATCTGGGCCATGCTTCGCACCTGGATGACGCATCATTAAGTCCGATCCCAGAGCTTCTTGCCCGGGAGCGTGGTTTTCACGCCGCCATAATCGTCGTTAAAGGCCAGCGTTCCGCCGTGATCATCGCTGCTCAGCACCGCGGCTTCCTTCGCGTTTTCCCCCACGACCGTGACCAGACCGCGCCGTCCATCGCAGCTCAAATAGGCCATTGTTTCCCCGCCAGGGCGCTTGATCGCGATCATCCCCTGCCCGTTCGCTGTCGCTATTTCAGCTACTGGCCGGCCTTCGTGATCCGCAATAATAATGGCGCCGCCGGAATCCTTCCCTACGACCAGTGCCCCGACGCGACCTTTCGCGCCCTGCGTGCTCAGGATTCCGCCGATCTCGCTCGCCTTCATCCCCGCGCGCGGCCGTCCATCGGGCGAGGCAATGTAGATCTCGCCGCTGCCGTCCTGCGTCTCACCGATTGAGACCACCACCTGCTGGTTCTTGTTCCAAATCTCGAAACGCGCGCTCCCTTCTTCATCGACTTGAAATACTCCCCGCGCACGCCCCTGGCTGTCATTCAAATAAATCGCCGCGCCGCCCTCCTGCGCCTTCAGCACCAGCGGCATCCGATCCTTCCGGTGCCGCAGCGAAAGAATCTCGGCGTCGAGCAGTAAAAATTCCGGCCGCGGCTGCTCCGGCAGACTTTCTTCCTGGCCGAGCACGCGCAAAACGTGGTCGAGTTCGCGGCGCAATTGTGCCACTTCTTCTTTCAGTTGTGCAATCTCGTCAGGCATAAGCGATAGGATGCGGCGTTCCGGTGGGTATTACTACTTTGATTGTTAACTGCCAAAACTAAGATTCGCAAAATGCTTCGCATCCTTTCCGGCATTCAACCCAGCGGCGTTCTCCACGTCGGCAATTATTTCGGCATGATGCTCCCCGCCATCGCCCTCCAGGACCAGGGCGAAGCGCTCTATTTTATCGCCGATTACCATGCGCTCACTTCGCTGCGCGATGCTGAAGCCTTGCGCGAGAACAGCCGCCGCGTCGCGCTCGATTTTCTCGCCTGCGGACTTGATCCCGGGAGGGCCTCGCTCTTTCTCCAACACAACGTTCCGGCCGTGACCGAGCTCGCCTGGATCTTGTCTTCGATCGCGCCGTTGTCCCGCCTCGAACTCGCGCACTCTTACAAAGACAAGATCGCTCGCGGGGTCAGCGCTTCCGCCGGGCTTCTTTTCTACCCCGTGCTGATGGCGGCCGACATTTTGATTTATGACAGCGACGTCGTCCCGGTCGGGAAAGACCAGAAGCAGCATCTCGAAATCACGCGCGATCTCGCGACGCGCTTCAACGAAAACTACGGCGCCGGACTCTTGAAATTGCCGGAACCGCGCATTCACGCTGCGACCGAAATTGTCCCCGGCCTCGACGGCCAGAAAATGAGCAAAAGCTACGGCAACACCATCGACATTTTCGGACCGGAAAAAGAATTGCGGAAGCGGGTGATGAGCGTCGTGACGGATTCGACGCCCGTCGAGTCGCCGAAAAGCCCGGATAATTCGACGATCATCGCGCTCTACGGCCTGGTTTCGAGCGAGCGCGAAAAGGAAGCGATGCGCGACGCTTTTCGTGTTGGCGGTCGGGGCTACGGCGATTTCAAGAAACAGCTCTTTGAGAAGCTCTGGGAATTTTTCGCGCCCATGCGTGCCCGGCGCGAAGAAATTCTGCGTGAGCCAAAATACATCGACGACGTCCTCGCCCGCGGCGCGCGGCGAGCGAATGAGTTAGCGGCGCCGGTAATGAAACGAGTTCGGGACGCGATCGGCCTCTAGGGCTTCGCCTCGCCCAGCGGCGCCGGAATTGGCGGTATATTCCCGCGCATCGCGGCCTGCTTCAACTCCGCGAAAACCATCCGGCCCGCCGCCGTCTGTAGCACGCTCGAGATCACGATCGGCGCCGTCCGTCCGATCAACCCGCGCGCCTGGTTGACCACGATCATCGTGCCATCAGCCAGATAACCCACGGCCTGGTGCGCATCGCGTCCTTCCTTCACCAACGCCAGTTCCATTTCTTCGCCCGCGATCACCGTCGGTCGTAAGACCTGGGCAAGGTCGTTTAGATTCAAGACCTGCACCTGCTGCAACCGCGCCACCTGGGAGAGCGCGCCGTCGTTCGTCAGCAGCCGCGCCTGCAACAGCTTCGCCGTTCGCACCAGACGTTCATCCACCCCGCCCTCTCCCGGTTCGCTCTCGTGGATCGTTAGCTCGATCTCGCGCGAATTTTGCAGATCGTTCAACATCTCCAGCCCGCGCCGTCCCCGCTCGCGCTTGGTCGCATCCCGCGAATCCGCCAGCGTCTGCAATTCGCTCAGGACATAGCGAGGCACTACTAACGATCTGCTGAGAAATCCCGAGCGGCAGAGCGCCGCCACGCGCCCATCGATAATCACGCTCGTGTCCACCACCAGCGGCTCATGCTCGATCGTCTCCCGGGCAAAACGAACATACGGAATGACGAGCGAAAACTCATCCCGGTTGCTTCGCATCGCCAGCATCATGCCGAAATAGGCAAAGGTGGCGTAGACGATCAGCCGGGCCACCCACTGCGTCGTCTCGCTTTGATAACGCAACACGTCGGAAGAGATGAGGAGATGCGCGAAAATCAGCCCGAGCAAAAGCCCAAACGTCGCCGAGGAAAACGCCCGGAGCGAAATCCCTTTCAGCAACCGGTCGACCAGGACGATGACCAGCCCCGCGAGCAAACCGAAGAGCACGCCCGGGAGAGAATTTTGCTGAACTTCTCCCGTGATTAGCGCGCCAATCGCCGCGCAAAAAGTCACAAAAAGGACCCGCAGCAAATTGACCGTAAAAAGCGGGGTCATCGCTTCTTCGCGGGCGGCGTGGCCGCTGGCGCAGCGTTGTTCTTATAGAAAAGAATTCCGTGATTGCGAAGATTTGAAATCAAGGCGCGCAAATCCTGCGCTAGCCCCGGGTCGTTGATCAAGGCCGGCAGCGCGCCCTTTCCGCTCGTCGCGTCCCGCACCAGCGTCGTCGCGCTGGAAAATGTCTTGCGCGCCTCACCAATCGTTCCGTTCAGTTCGTCGGCATCTTTCTTCGCCGAGGTCATCGTCGCGTTGGCTGTTTCCACCACGCCATCGAGTTTCTTCGATGTTTCCGAAAGCGACTTCGTCGTCTCATTCAAATGCTCGATGCTCGTCCGCAGATTTGCCAGGGTCTCCGGAGACAGGGCTTCGTTATTCAAACGGGTAAAGGTTCCGTTGATGTTCTGGACCGTCCCACGCAAATCCGCGATCAGCAGATTGCCTTCGCGCGTCAGGTCGTCCATGCCGGTCTCGCGTGTTCCATCGATCCACGATTCCTTAGGAATGAATTCCTTGGCTTCGCCGATCGGCATCGCCACGTTGACGAAGCGGTCGCCGAGCAAGCCAGAACTTCCGACACTAAATTTGCTCCCGACCGGCACCTTCACGTAATTGAAAATCCGGAGTGGCACTGCGACCCCGCCGCCATCGCGGAGCAAGCGCGGCCCCTCCTCCACGCGCCCAATCTTCGCTCCGCTGAATAAAACGTCCGACCCCTTCAGAAGTCCGCTCGCATCCTTGAAGCGCACCGTCACCTGATAATAAGTTTTAAAACTTTCGTTCAGCCGTCCGAATTTCAGCACGAATGCCGCGGCCATGAGCAGACCGAGAAAAACGAAAATGCCGACTTTGAGTTCGAGCATGCGGTCGCGGTTCATCGAATCGGTAACCTAGCCAAATTGCCGCGCCTCGAAATCACTTTCCTACTCCGAGCGCCCCTGAAGGAAATCCTGGATAATGCGGTCATCGCACCGCTGCAATTCCTCCGGCGTGCCGTAAAAATAAATTCGCCCTTCATGCAGATAGGCAATGTGATCGCCCACGTGCATCGCACTTTTCATGTCGTGCGTCACCACCACGCTCGTCATCCCAAAGCGCTCCTGCAGCCGGCGAATCAGACGATCGATACTGTCGGACACAACGGGATCCAAACCGGAAGTCGGCTCGTCGTAGAGCACACACGATGGCTGTCGAATAATCGCCCGCGCCAGTCCCACCCGTTTGCGCATTCCGCCGGAGAGACTCTCCGGCATCTTTTCGTTCTCGCCTTCCAATTCGACGACCGCGAGCACTTCGTTCACCCGCGCCCGCACCGCATCGACATTGCGCAGGCCAGCCTCGAAAAGCGGGAAGGCGATGTTCTCTTCCACCGTCATCGAATCGAAGAGCGCGCCGCTCTGGAAAAGAATTCCCACTTTCTCGCGAATCTCCTTCCACGCTCTCTCTTTCAGGCCGCTGATATTTCTTCCCTCGATCAAAATTTCGCCCGCATCCGGCTGCATCAACCCGATCAGATGTTTCAATAGGACAGACTTTCCGCCGCCGCTGCGACCGATAATCACCAGCGTTTCGCCGACGCCGACTTCGAGGTCGATCCCGCGCAAAATCTCTTGGCGCGCGAGCGCTTTGCGCAGTCCACGCACCGCGATCATAACACCGTTTTTCTTCGACACCTTTATTGGTAACCCGCGGGATAAACGATGTTCAGCGCCATCGTCAGGAAAAAATTGGCGATCAGCACCGCCAGCGATGAAAGGACGACCGCCTCCGTCGTCGCGCGTCCGACCCCGACGGCGCCTTCCCGCGTCGTCAATCCTTTATGGCAACAAATGAAGACGATGAGGATGCCGAAGCAAAATGCCTTCGACGTTCCCATGATCAAATCGCGCAGGAGCGTCCAGCGAACCATGTTCGCCATGTAGTAGGTGCCATTCACATCGAGCAAGGTGATCGCGGTCAGGTAGCTGGCGATGATGCCAAAGCCAATGCATTCGGCCGTTAGCAGCGGCATCGAGATCATCATCGCCAGGGTCCGCGGGACGACGAGGTAATCGATCGGATAAACCGCGAGCGCACGCAGGGCATCGATCTGCTCCGTCACCTTCATCGTTCCAATTTCCGCTGACATGGCCGCCCCCACGCGCCCACTCACCATGAGCGCGGTTAAAACC
>JBBSEO010000107.1:0-7660 GCA_038239645.1 Chthoniobacterales bacterium
GGTCTTGGCCTGGCCATCACGCGCCGCCTGGTCGACCTGCAACATGGCCAGATCCAGGCGATGAGCGGTGGGCGCGGACACGGCTCGACTTTTCGCATTCAAATTCCGGTCGAAACCGAGGAAGCGTGTTCGGAGGCGGATACGATTCTCAGCCAGCCGATTTCCGACCGGACGCTCGCCCGCCGCATTCTCCTGGTCGAGGACCACGAGGAAACGCGAACGACGCTCTCGCAACTCCTGACCCGACGGGGACATTCTGTTGTCGCGGCCTCGACCGTCGCGGCGGCGCGCGCACAAGCGCAAGAGAACGCTTTCGATCTCGTAATATCTGATCTCGGTTTGCCGGATGGGGACGGGCACGAGCTCATGGCGCAATTACACTCCGTGTATCGATTGCCGGGAATCGCTCTGAGCGGTTACGGCATGGATGAGGATATCGCGCGAAGCGGAAAGAGCGGCTTTTTCACTCACCTGACCAAGCCCGTGGATATTCGCAATCTCGAGACTGCCATCGCGACCGCGCCGCTCCCGGCCGCCACTTGATCGACGCCGGCCAGAGATCGCTTCGCGTCGACGGGTTCCTTGAGTATGGAATGCGCAACGGCGCGATGGCAAGGTTCTCGGGCTCGTCACCCTGCACGACGTCCTGCGCGCACAGGTTTCGATGAGCGAACGTTAGCTCCGTGCGCCCGTTCAAGCGCGTAAACCACGCTCGTCCGTAAAACGCCACGCTGGTCTTTTTTTGCGGCCGCTCCCGCCAAACGCGCGCCGATCTTTTCCACCGCCCGGCGTGAGCGCCAGTTGTTTTCGCCGATCAGAAACACCACGCGGGACAAAACGAAATGCGTGATCAAGCATGAGCGACTTCAGTTCGCGATTGTAAACGCCGCCCCAATATTCGCGCTGCAAAAACGTCCATCCGATCTCAACTTGTTTTCCCGGTTGAAGATCGTCGTAACGCGAGCTGCCAATGATCTGTTTCGTCTTCCGCTCGAGAATGGCAAAGGCGCCGCCAGAGGCGATCGCGGTCTCAAAGTAATGCTGAAACCTCGGACGCTGCCAGCGATCCGAAGCGGGATGTTGCTCCCAAATCTTCGGGTCGCTCGCCGCCGCGAACAGATCATCGAAATGAGCGAGCCGCAGCGGGCGGAGCTCGAGCAATTCTCCGCGCAGCGTCGGTTGCAACTCGAAGGTCACGCCCGAGTGTCCGCGCGGGGCGAGCGCCGGCAACTAGTGCTGGTGGCGAATATCTTCCGCCGCGACGGCGTAGACCGCGTCTTCCGCAATATTCGTGGCGTGATCCCCCACTCGTTCGAGACAACGCGCGATGAACATCAGGTTCAGGTAACCGCGCAGTTGTTTCGGATCTTCCGCCATGCGCTCGGTCAGGGTCTTGCCGGCGTTCGAATTCATCTGGTCCAGCACGCGGTCGCGCGGCTTGATCTCGCGGGCGAGCGCCGCATCCTCGCGCATGTAGGCGTCCACGCTGTCGCGCAGCATTGCCACCGAATGCGTGTGCATCGGTTCAACCAGATGCACTTCGGCGAGGGCCGGATGGGCATTGAGCTTGCGCGCGCGGCGGCCAATGCTCACTGCCTGGTCCGCGATCCGCTCCAGGTTCGAATTTAATTTGATCGCCGAAACGACACGACGCAGATCGGACGCGACCGGTTGATAGCGAAGCAGGACCTCGATTCCATCCTTGTCGATCTGCTTCTCGAGCTGGTCGATCTCCTCATCGTCCACGATCGCCACCGCGCAAAGCTCGTCGTCGCGCTGGAACAATCCCTGCATCGCATTGTTGAGGTTGCGCTCGGTCAGGCTGGCCATCATTAACACGCTCTGCCGGAGCGAGCGCAAGGCCTCGTCGAAAGTTCCCAGAATATGACGTCCATTTTCCATCGGTCACAAATCAACCGAAGCGGCCGGTAATATAATCCTCCGTTTGCCGTTTCACGGGATTCGAAAAAATCTTGGCCGTGTTCGCGAACTCGACCAGCTCACCCAGATAAAAGAAGGCGGTGTAATCCGAGCAGCGCCCGGCCTGCTGCATGTTGTGCGTGACGATAACAATGGTGTATTCGGTTTTGAGTTGATGGATTAGCTCCTCGATTTTCGCCGTGGCGATGGGATCGAGCGCCGAGCAGGGCTCGTCCATCAGGATAATTTCCGGCCCGACCGCGAGCGCGCGCGCGATGCAAAGGCGCTGCTGCTGGCCGCCGGAAAGTCCCAGCGCGCTTTTCTCCAACCGATCTTTTACTTCGTCCCAAAGCGCGGCGGAACGCAGGCTTTTCTCGACGGCTTCGTTAATGACCAAGCGCTTCGTGATGCCAGAGACGCGCAGCCCGTAGGCGATGTTGTCGTAAATCGATTTCGGAAACGGATTCGATTTCTGGAAAACCATCCCGACGCGCCGGCGCAGGTCGACGACGTCGACGTCCGGAGCATTCACGTCGTGCCCGTCGATTAGAATTTCGCCGCGCAAAATGCGCGCACTGTCGACCAGATCGTTCATCCGATTGATGCAACGCAGCAGCGTTGTTTTGCCGCAACCCGAAGGACCGATAAACGAGGTGACCGCGCGCGACGGCATTTCGAGGTTGATCTCCTTCAAAACACGATGATCGCCGTAAGCGAAATCGAAATTGCGGACCTCAATTTGATTCGACGCTGAGATCGTCTCCGAGGATTCGGTCTCGTGGGAGACGTGGGAGGTTTCGTGAATCTTTGGATCTGGCACAGTAATTACCATTGGAGACGGGCGCGGAGGCGCTGGCGGAGGATGACCGAACTAAGCGCGATCAACATGACCAGCGCAAGGAAGACAAAGGCCGCTCCATATTGCACCCGGGAGGTGTATTCGTTCTGCGGAATTTTTGAGCTAACGACGTAGATGTGATACGGCAGCGCCATGACCCCTTGGAAAAAGAAATCGAAAAAACGCGGCACGTGCCAGGGCATGGTATCGCGCACGGCGTAGGCCGCGGTAAACATGATCGGCGCCGTCTCGCCGGCGACACGGGCAATGCCCAGAATCGATGAAGTCAGAATTCCGGGCATGGCATAAGGCAGAACGTTTTTCCGGATCGTCTGCCACTGGGTCGCGCCGAGGGCGAGCGACCCTTCGCGCAGTCCCTGCGGAACGGCGCGCAGCGATTCTTCACTCGCGGTAATGATGGCCGGCAAGACCATCAGACCCAGGGTAAACCAGCCGGCGAGAAGGGAAACGTTCCAGCCGAAAAAAATCACGAACAACCCGAAGCCGAACAGGCCAAAGACAATCGAGGGAACGCCGGCCAGGTTCAAAATGGCGATTCGGACCAGCCGCACGATGCGCCCGTTGCGGCTGTATTCACTCAGGTAAATCGCACTGCTGATGCCAATGGAAAGCGCGACCGTCATCGAGCCAAGAACGAGGAGAGCGGTGCCGACGATGCAGGGCCAGATTCCACCGGCGGAATAGGCCACCGTTGCAATGTCGGCATCTTTGATCTGATGGGTTTCGCGGTAGCTGCGAAACTCCCGGTCGCCCATGGTTTTCTTCACACCGTTTTCCGTGAAGACGTAAAGGGTTTCGGGCGCCTGGGTGAGAAAGGGAATATTGATAAACGGCGGCCGGGAGGTAAAGACGGTGGCGCCGCCCTTGATGCCGATATCGAGAAAAATGTAGGCCGCGCAAACTAACACAAAATAGGTCGCGAGGCGGAAACACCAGAAGGTGATCGTTTGCGAAACGGTGCGGCTGGCTCCTGGTGCACTCATGGCTAGCCGATGCTCATGCGGTAGCGCTGCGTAATTTTCTGCGCCAGCAGGTTGATGATCAAGGTCAGCGCGAAAAGAACCAGGCCGACCATGAAGAGCGCGCGGTAATGAATACTGCTGCGCACCACTTCGCCCATTTCCTGCGCGATGATGCCGGTCATGGTGTGCACCGGTTGAAAGAAAACGCCGAGACCTTGCGAAAAATCGGGAATCGCGATTCGATTTCCGGCGCAGAGCAGCACCACCATGGTTTCGCCAATGACGCGCCCCAAGCCCAAAAGCACCGCCGAAACGATCCCCGAGAGCGACGCGGGCACGAGGACTCGCAGGATGGTTTGCAGGCGGTTCGCGCCGAGCGCGTAGGACGCTTCCTTGAAGCCGCGCGGCACGTTGCGCAGCGCGTCCTCGGAGAGAGTGAAAATCGTCGGAATCGCCATCAGCGCCAGGAGAACACCCGCGGTGAAAACGTTCAGGCGCTCGCTGATCGGGAAGAACGGCACCCAATGCAGGAAACGAGAGGCCGAGGCCATCCGAATCGCTTCCCCGACGACGACAATTCCGAAAAATCCCAGGACCACAGACGGAATCGCGGCGATGAACTCGATGAATGGCTTGATCAATGTTTGTTCGGTCTTGTTCGCGATTTCACTGACGTAAATGGCCGAGCAAACCCCGAAGGGGACTGCGAAAATCAAAGCAACGGCGGAGACCATGATCGAGCCGGCGAGCAGCGGCACGATCCCATACCAATCCTGCCAGAAGCTGGCGGTGATCCACCGTTTATCGAAAAGGAACGACGTGATCGAGCGATACCACGGCACGGGCCGGTTCGGGTTCCAATCGCGCAGGCGGCGCGCGTGATCGGGAAACGCGCTCAGGAAATCACGCGTGCGCTCCTTTACCGTTTCGAGACTACTTTGCGCGATGGAACTCGAAAGTGTGGGTGCATTCGCCAGGAGCGTGCTCAGGTTGGCTGCCAGCGTCGCGCAAATTTGTTCGTACTTCGGATAGCTCCCGCGCAAAGTGGCCAAAGTCGCCGGCGGAGCCTCGGGCTTCGTTTCGTCTTTCTCTTCCGCCACATTATCGGAACCGAGCATTTGCTGCTGTTTGATCGCCGTGGCCATGTCGCCGAGATCAGAAACGAGCTGCGCCAGATCGTCGCCCGCGCTGCTGAAGTCGGAAGCAAATTTATCGAAAGGAGCCAGACTGGCGTTGATCTGCTCGAGGCTGCGACCTTCGCGGGTCAACACCCGCACTTCGCGCACCCGGACTTCGCTGAGCGACCGCGATAACGAGGCGTCGGCGTCCGCCTGTTCCCGAATGATGTCCACATACTCGAGGCCAGCGGTGCGATAGACCCGAAGGTTCGCGAGATTGGCGCCGAAGAAGCCCGAGCCTTCGCGGAAAAGAAAGAGCGTGATGAGGACGAGAACGATCACTGCGACCACCGCGTTTCCCCCGAAAAAGAGGCGGATCAGCGTCTCGCGGCCACCAGTGGCGACGCGGCTCTTTTTCTTCCTCGCAGGCGGGTCAACCGGGGGCGCAGCAGTGGCGGTTAACATGCCCAGAAACGATGCGAAGCGGCGTGGGCGCCAGCAATTTCTTTAGTGTTACAATCGTGTGACGCCGAGGGAGCCGACGCCTGGCTTCAGGCGGCGATCAACTCAACCGAGCGGCGCAATTTCGCCCGTTCCCACTCTTCGAAGAAATCGGCAATGCGGGCTGCGAACTTCTTCGGTTTCTCCGAATAAAAACGCTCCGCCAGCGCGATCGACGTTCGGCGGAGATCCTTCTCGCGCGATTCCATCAAGGCCTCGAGCGCACGGCGGCCGCGCTTCCGGCCGGCCACGCCGGCCAGGGTGTGCAGGCGTTCGGCCACGAAACTCAGGTCATGCGCGTGCCCGAGATGCTGCCCGATCCGTTTCAATTCGTCGACCATCTCGCAGAAAATAGCCGGGTGCAGCACGCCGAGGACGCGCAATTGGCACGCCAGCGTCTTCGTGCGCTTGCGCAAAGTATGGAAAGACTTCGCGGAAGGATTTCGCCGCGCCTCCTCCGCCGCTCTCCGTCCACTGCGGTAACTGGCGCGGACCTGCCGGCAAATATCGTCCCGGGTTAATTCCGACAGCGGGCAGACGTTCACCCGCTCGCGCGCGCGAGAAAGTTTTCCGGCCGCTTCACTTTGCCAGTCAGAAAACGCCGCGAGAAAACTGTCGAGTTCAAAGGCGAGCAATTCCTCGGTCTCACGCAATTGCGGATCGGAGTGATCACTCGCATTTTGCCGGAGCTGTTTGATCGTCTGGAGGCGCACTTCGGCGTCGCGAATATCGGAAACCAACCGTCCGATCTTGCGCAACTGCCGATCTTCTTTCGCCACCCAGCCGTGCCTCGCCACCAGCGCCAGCGCGGCGCGCGCCTTTTTCAGATGCTTGCGCGTTTCGTGCACGGGCGAGCAGCGCTCGCTCGAGAGCGCCGTCGCGGAAATCGCGCGGTCGATCTGTTCGCAGACAATTCGGCGCAAACCTTCGCGCAAGGTTTCGTCGTCGCGCAGGTGGTAGCTCATCTTATTCCTCGCAGGCCAGGACCACGTTACTGTAGCGGGAACGGCCCGATACATCTTCGCCCAGCCAATCTGGCGGCTCGAATTCGCGACAGCTCTTTTCATCATCGAACTCCACCTCCGCCACAATCAACCCCTCATGCCGGCCGCGATAGACATCGACCTCGATGGTATGCTCTCGCCAGGGAACCTCATACCTGGTTTTGGTTAACCTCCGCCCCTCCGTCGCCGGCCAGAGTGCATCGAACTGCTCCGCGCTCAGGCGCACTTCGCGCTCTTCGCGCACCATTTTCCCGCCGCGCTTGTAGGTGATCGAGCGGACCGCGCCTTTCTTCCGCAGCCGCACCTGCACCCCGCCGCGCTCGACCGCCAGATAACCCTGCTCCAGCTCCTCGTGCGGGTTCTCGACCAGCCCGTCCGGCAAACGGCGCAGGAGAAACTTTCGTTCGATCTCGGTGGGATGCTCCGTCTTGGTCAACGTCATTGTGCTCTACCCCGAACGTCCGGCGAAGATGAAAGCAATCGTGAGCGCCGCGACGATGACGACACTCGCGCACACAAAATAGGTCACCATAATGACAACCGCTCGCGCGACCGCCGGGGCGACGCGATCGCCGTAAACGCGACGAAGAGCAATGACCAGATAGACTCCGACGATAAGAGAATTCAAAACTGCGGCCAGGGCAAACGACCGGCTTGGATCAACTCCAGTGAGGTAGTAGGCTGGCCAGAGGAGCACCGCGGTAAGAAGTCCGAAGGTCACATAGTGCAAGGCGAAGATCATGTGTTCGCCGAAGTAGCGGCGCCGATTTGAATAGACCAGCCAAAGCGCCACTGCGACCCCGAGAGGATAACCCATCTCCCCGTAGGTCAGATATCGCCGCCAGCGTTCGTTGATGTCAGTGACGAGCGTGTCGCGCGGGACGCCACGTTTTGTCGATAGCTGCGAAATGATTTTTTCGTAACTGCCCGTCCGATCGTTGCGAATGAACTTTCGAACATCATAGGAGGAGGTCCGCGGCAAAACAGAGTAGGCGAGCAGGCTAATCGCAAACGCGAAGATAAACAGTTTGACCGGGCCGAGGTAGCGTTTGCGCGCGCCCGCCAGATAAGCCGAGGTCAGGCGCCCGGGATGAAAGAGCAGCGCGCCGAAAGTGCCGAGAAGTCTGGAGTGTTCAAAGTCAGTCACTTCTTCCACCGCGTCACGGATCAGATGGGAGAAACGCAGGCGTTCACCCTCGAAACGTTCCTCCCCGCAGGAGGAACAATATTGCCCCCGCAAAGGCGCGTCACAGCTGGGACAAATCGCGGCTGTCCCTGGCAAGTCCATCAATTCAA
>JBBSEO010000108.1:0-7567 GCA_038239645.1 Chthoniobacterales bacterium
GAGCTCGGCGCGCAGTTCGAGAATTTATTAAAACTGCGCGGCGTTATCGGGCAGGCGTTGGAAAAAGCGCGGCAGGAAAAAATAATCGGCAACTCTTTGGAGGCGCGAGTGGTTTTACGCTGCGAAAGGCAACTTCTCCCGCCGATGCCGAAAGAAGAACTCGAAGAATTTTTCATCCTCAGCGACCTCACGATTGAGGAAGGAACGGACGCGACGGCGCAGGTTGATCACACCGCTTTCGGAAAATGTGCCCGCTGCTGGCGTCATCGCGAAAGCGTAGGTAAAAGCGTCGCACATCCGGATTTGTGCGATCGGTGCGCGGAAGTCGTGGCGGAATTGTAGAACTTCGCGGAGATCTTGTAGGCCGTCTCGGTGAGACGGCGGAAGGGATGCCGTCTGACCCAGACGGCCTACAGGAAGGGCCTACCGGTGGTCGCTGCGGGAGTAATGTCCTATCTTTTTCCTGTGTTCCTGCTTTCCTGATCGACTCAATGAAATGGATTTTGCTCGTCTCGCTCCCGTTCTGCGTCCTCGATCAATGGACGAAGCGGTGGGTGCTCGAGCACATCGCGACGGAAGGGCCGCGCGTGGTTATTCCGGGTTGGTTCGATCTCGTGTATGTCACGAATAACGGAGCCGCTTTCGGATCGTTCCAGAACAATAACATTTTCTTCATTGTCCTTTCCGGTGTGGCGCTGATCGCGGTGCTATCGCAATTGCTTCGCCGGAATCGCCGCCTGGATAGATGGCGAGATCTTTCGCTGGCGCTCCTCCTTGCGGGCGTGCTGGGAAACCTGACCGATCGTCTTCTGCACGCGCACGTGATCGATTTCCTGCTCTTCGATTTGCATGTCTGGCCGGCGCATCCGTGGCCGGCATTCAATGTGGCCGACTCCTGCATTTGCGTCGCGGTCTTCTGTTTCGTGATCTACTCCATCCGCGAAAAACCGAAGGCGGCGAACCTGACCGAGACTCGGTCCGATTCGCCGCCAGGTATTACCAACTAACCTGACCTATGGAAGCTCGTTAGCGGCGGACTCGGGCGAGCGAGCGCCGGCGTTCGAGGAGGAGCAGCGCGGCGAGCGCGCCGCCGAACAGAAACAGAGTGGTGCCGGTATCCGGAACCGTAAGCTGGAATGAGATGCCATCGTTGTAGAAGTGGCAATCCGGATCGAAGCCGAGCGCAACGTTGCCGCCATTGGCAATGTAGCTTTGGAGCGCCGCCAACTGCCCGGCGGTAAAGGTGTAAGTCCATGTCACCCCGGTAGTGGTGAAGGAGTGATCGACCAGAAAGGTGTCACTCGTGCCCGCCGCGACGAGCCAATTCGACATGCTGTGATAGCGCGTGCTGATGAAGTCATCAGTGAAATCGGTGACGGGCACCTGGTTCGTCGGGTCGTCGACAAAACTGGCGACGCCGGCCGATTTGGCGGTGTCGAGCAGATGGAGGTGAAGCACGTTGGGGTTTGAATCCCAGTTACGGATATTGGTGAACGTGATCGAGGCGCCGGTGATATTGGAGGGGGCGACGGTAATGTTGTCGAGCCGCCACGTGTAAACGACGTGGTGATCAAGGTCATTCAGGTTCGCTGGCGTGGGTGTATAGGTGATTGTGCCCGCGTGGCCGGTGCTGGCGACGGCGGCCAGAAACGAACCCGCAAGCATCAAACCTCGATAGAGATATAAGGAACTTCGCATCAGCCAGGTTTAATATAATTATCATAATCACTGCAAGAATTATTTGGTGAGCCGGCGGAGGTTTTCTCGGAAGTCTTGTCTTTCACGGAGTTAGGAAGTTGGGCTCGCCTCCGATTTTCCGTCCCGGTCCACGGCATGTCCTCTCGACAGAAGTGCGGGTCGGCGTAAAGCTGAAATGATGAGCGCGCCGGCCAGCGAAATGGAGAAGACGGCGCGAAGCCTGGCCGCCCGACTTTCCGCGGCTGGTCATGTGGCCTACTTCGCCGGCGGTTGTGTGCGCGATTTACTTCGCGGTTTACCGCCGAAGGACATCGACATCGCCACCGATGCGCGGCCCGAAGAAGTGCAGAAGATTTTCCCGCGCACTTACGCGGTCGGTGCGGCTTTCGGGGTGATCGTCGTGGTCGAGAATGGAGCCCAGTTCGAGGTTGCGACGTTCCGTTCCGATGGCGCTTATCTGGACGGACGGCGCCCGACGCAGGTGCATTTTTCTTCGGCGGAAGAGGATGCGCGCCGTCGCGATTTCACGATCAACGGAATGTTCTTCGATCCCGCCGCGGAAAAGGTGATCGATTTTGTCGGCGGCCGCGGCGACCTCGAGGCAAAATTGGTCCGGGCGATCGGCGAACCGGCGCAACGCTTCTCCGAGGACCGCCTTCGTCTGCTGCGCGCGGTCCGTTTTGCAACTCTGCTGGAGTTTGAGATCGATCCTGCCACCTCGGCCGCCCTGCAGGACCAGGCGGGCGAAATCAATCAGATCAGCGAGGAACGGATCCGGGACGAGTTGAACAAGATTTTTCTCTCACCGGAACGGGTGCGTGGCTGGGATTTGCTCGATCGGAGCGGCCTGCTCACGGCGGTGTTGCCGGAGCTGGCGCCGATGAAGGGGTGCGAGCAGCCGCCGCAGTTTCATCCCGAAGGCGATGTTTTTCAGCATACTCGGATCATGCTTGAAATGTTACCTCGCGACGTTTCTCTGCCGCTGGTCTGGAGCGTGATTTTGCACGATGTCGGCAAGCCGCCGACGGCATCGGTCGATGAAACCGGCCGGATTCGTTTCAATGCCCACGATCGGATCGGCGCGGAGATGACCGAGCGAATCATGGGACGGCTCCGATTTTCGCGGGCGGAAATCGACGCCACGGTGGAGATGGTGCGCCAGCACATGGTCTTCAAGGATGTGCCGCAGATGCGGTTGGCAAAACTGAAGCGCTTCATGGCGCGGCCGACCTTTGGGGACGAAATGGAATTGCATCGGGTCGATTGCGGGAGCAGCCACGCCATGCTGGACAACTACGAATTTCTGCAGCGCAAGCAGGAGGAATTCGCCCACGAACCAATTATTCCGCCGCCGCTGGTGAACGGTAATGATTTGATTGCGCTCGGCTTGAAACCGGGGCCGCGCTTCAAGGAAATTCTCGGCGAAGTGGAGACGCGGCAGTTGGAGGGCGCGCTGCGGGAACGCGAGGAAGCGCTCGCCTGGGTGAGGAAGAATTATTTAGCCACCGACGAAGACCGATGAAACGCAGAGGGAAGAAAGCATGGCTTGATTTGGATAAATGCGGACTGCGCTTTTCCGCATCGGTGAGAATCTGTCTTCATCTGTGGCTAGAAACTGAGCGATGAGAATTTTGATGATCAGCGCGGAAGCGCCGCCATTGCGCCGGGGTGGCGCGATCGTGGATGTGCTGACCGCGTTGCCGGAGGAATTGCGGTCGCGTGGCCACGAAGTCAGCATCGTCCTGCCGTTTTATCGCGAGCTGCGCGACAGCGCTGAAACGGCGGACACGGGCGTGACGGTGGAGATTCGGGTCGGCGAGCAAACTTACGTCGCCGAGTTTTGGGAAAGCCAGACCGCCGCGGGCGTGCAGGTTTTCCTGGTGAAATGCGACCATTTTTTCGATCGCCCGGAAATCTATGGCGAGCGGGGCGGGGCCTACGACGATAACGCGGCGCGTTTCATTTTTTTCAACAAAGCCGCGGCCGAACTGGCGCGCCGGCTTACGCCCGAGCCGCAGGTTTTGCATCTGCACGACTGGGCGACCGCGCTGGTGCCGATGTATGTGCACGCCCACCAACTGCCTTTCCACACTGTGCTAACGATACATCGTATCGCGGAGCAGGGGAGCTTCTGGGGACTCGATTTCGCGCTGACGAATCTGCCACAGCGCTACTTCACTTTGCGCGGCGCGGAGTTCTTCGGCCGGCTCAATTTTCTCAAAACGGGGATCGTTTTCGCCGATGCGGTCACGACCGTGAGCGAACATCATCGTCAGGAAATTCTCACCCCGGCCGGAGGCGCCGGACTCGATTTTGTCCTGCGCGAAGAACGGCACAAGCTCGTCGGAATTTTGTCGGGGGCCGATTATCCTCGCTGGAATTCGGTCGCTGACCCGCATTTGCCGGTTCCGTTCGAAGCGGCGGGGCTCGAAGGAAAAGCGAAGTGTCGTGCGGCCCTGCTCGCGGAGATGAAGCTCGCCCGTGCGCCGCGCGGGCCGGTCTTCGGCATGGTCACGCGATTAGTAACGGAGAAAGGTTTGGACCTCGTGATGCCACTGCTCGATCGCCTGCTTTCCGATGATGTGCGCTTGATCATCCTCGGTGAAGGCGCTCCGAAATTCGAAACCGCCCTGGCCGTGGCGGCCAGACGTTATTCGAAACGCTTCGCTTATCGGCGGCAATTCGACGAGCGCCTGGCGCACCTGATCGAGGCTGGCGCCGACATTACGTTAATCCCCTCGCAATTCGAACCCGGCGGCTTAATCGCGATGTATAGTTTGCGCTATGGCGCGCTGCCGGTGGCGCAGGCCGCGGGCGGAATCGAGGAAATCGTGCAGGATTACGATCCGGTGCTCGGTCGTGGCTACGGCTTTCTTTCCTACGAGTATTCGGTCGAAGCCTACTGGGATGCGATCAAGCGCGCGCGAGAATTGTTCCTCGATCAATCAACCTGGCGCGAGCTGATGCAACGGGCGATGGCGGTCGAATTTGCCTGGGCGGAATCGGCGACGCGTTATGAGGATTTGTATCGTGCGCTGGTGGGCGAGGCGGAAGTGGCGGCGTGAGCGCCGCGGAGAAGTTTCATCATCACGTTTACGTGATCCTGCTCGATCCGGCGGTGGCGAAGCATCCGTCAGTCTTACGAGTTAATCCGCAGCGCGATCCGCGGAAGCCGTGCCTCTATGTCGGGATGAGTGGGCTGCCGCCCGAACATCGGTTTGAGAATCACAAGCACGGCTACAAGTCGGCTTGGACAGTGAAGAAATACGGCGTGCGTCTACTACCCGAGCTTTATCAGCATCTGAACCCGATGCCCTACGACGCGGCGATGCAAATGGAGATGGATTTGGCGGAAGACTTGCGGCGCGAAGGCTACACCGTGACGGGCGGACACTGAGTCGAGAGCTTCCGTATCGAGGTGGCCACAAAAGGGACCGCGGTTTCGTCTGCGGGGGCGCGGCGACGGCGCGGCGAATAAAGCGGTCCTGCCGCCGTCCAACTGAGCCCGTGGAAACCGCTCTTGCCTTTCAAGCCGAAGCCCGGCCTTGCTTTCGCGAGCGCTTTCCGGTAGCGCCTCAGCGCTCGATGGTCTCGCTTAATCCGGCAATCCGCGCCGTCACTTTTGGCCTGGCGATCACGCTCGTGCAGGTCGCACTCGCCGTCATTCTGCTCGCGCCGGAAGGACCGCTCTCCTATCGCTATCAAACGCTCGTCCAGCACGACAGTTACTGGTTCGAGAATATTATCAACCGCGGCTACAACACGATCGTTCCTCCGATTTCGCAGAAAATGATGGAGGTTTCGAATGTCGCCTTTTTTCCAGGTTATCCGGTTTTCGCGCGCGGCTTAAAATCGCTGCTGCACCTGCAGACCGCGAACGCTTTGCTCCTCGCGGCGCAAATCGGCGCCTGGGCTTGCTGGACCTATTTCTTTCTCTTTTGCGAGCGTTGGGCGATTCCTCGGCCGGCCCAATGGCTCGGCGCGACGACGATCGTCGCGCATCCCGCGGCCTTCTTTCTGGTTGCCGCTTACTCGGAATCGCTTTTCCTCGCCGCGCTTCTCGGTTTTCTCTACTGGACCATGAACGGAACGCCGCGCGGTCAGATCATCGGGGCGCTGCACGGTGTAATCATGTCGGCCACCCGCATCGTGGGGTTGCCGTGCGCACTGGCGCCGCTGGTGGTGCGGGTGGTGGCGGCGAAATGGCGAGGCTTGCGCGACTGGGCGAGGTGGCCCCGGACTTTTGCCAGAACCTCTCTGGTTTGTGCCGTCGCGATGCTGGGCGGCCTCGGCTTTTTCGTCTATGGGCAATACCGCTGGGGACAGTGGGACATTTACATGAAGACGCAGGAGTTCGGCTGGGCGATCGAGCCCGACTACCTCGCCGTTTTCAAACCGTCGAGTTACCGTTGGCTGTTGCCCTCGCTTTCCAATCCCACGGAGATGAGCCAGATGGCGATGACTTTTGGCGGCCTGATGATTTTGGTAATGGCGGTGCTGGAAATGCTGCCCGCTGCCCGCCGCGACGGAAAACGAAGCCAGCGCCTCGGGCTCTTTTTCGCCGCGATCGTTATCTATTATATTTCCGTCTCCGGCGTGGCGTCGGTCGCGATGGAAAGCATGCTTCGCTACGAGCTTTGCGTGCACGCGCTGATCGTGCTGGCGTTCCTCCATTATTTGCACAATGTTCCCGTCCGCGTTTGGCTGGGAAGGGTGGCGGCGACAATCGTGATCGCGCTGCTGAGCGCTGCTGGCGTGGCCTTGCAGGGTTGGTATGTCTGGAACTTTACCCGGGGAAATTGGGTGGCTTAGGAAAAATGAAAACAAATGTAGCAATTATTGGCGCCGGACCCGCGGGTCTGACCGCCGCCTACCTGTTGTCGAAGAATGACGTCGGCGTGACGGTGCTTGAGGCCGACCCGGTCTACGTCGGCGGAATTTCACGGACCGCCACCTACAAAGGTTTTCACTTCGACATCGGCGGTCACCGTTTCTTTTCCAAATCGAAAGAAGTAAACGATCTCTGGAGCGAGATCCTGCCGAACGACATGTTGAATCGCCCGCGCAGCTCGCGCATTTTCTATGGCGGCAAATTTTTCGCTTATCCGTTGAAAGCTTTCGAGGCGCTGACCAAGCTTGGCGTTTTCAAATCCATTCTGTGCGTCCTCTCCTGGGTGAAGGCGAAGGTTTTCCCGGTGCGCAATCCCAACAACTTCCAGGATTGGGTCAGCAACCAGTTCGGGAAGCGCCTCTTTAATACTTTCTTCAAGAGTTACACCGAGAAAGTCTGGGGCATGAGCTGCCGCGAAATTTCGGCCGACTGGGCCGCGCAGCGAATCAAAGGCTTGTCACTCGGCAGCGCGATCAAGAACGCGCTCCTGCCGCAGCGCCAGCCGAAGGACAGCTCGAAAGTGATCAAGACCTTGATCAACTCCTTCAAGTATCCGCGCAAAGGTCCGGGGATGATGTGGGAAGCGTGCGCGGAAAAAACCCGTGCGCTCGGCGGTGCGATCGAGATGGGTTGCCGCGTGACCGGCTGCGCCTACGACGACGCTAACGGGATTTGGACGACAACTTATCACGATCAGCAGGGGAACGAACACCGCCTGCAGTCGGAGCACGTCATTTCCTCCGCGCCGATGCGGGAATTGGTCAACGGCCTCTCGCCGGCCGTGTCGGAAAAGGCTAAACGCGCGGCGAATTCACTGAAGTATCGCGATTTCCTCACCGTGATGTTGATCCTGAAAAATCGCGACGCCTTCGACGACAACTGGATTTACATCCACGACCCGAGCGTGCAGGTCGGGCGCATCCAAAACTTTCGCAGTTGGTCGCCTGAGATGGTGCCCGAGGCGGACAAGGCTTGCTA
>JBBSEO010000109.1:0-7564 GCA_038239645.1 Chthoniobacterales bacterium
CCATCTTTCGTGATAATAATTTGGTCCGCTGTGACCGACGCGACTTTGCCGCCATCGATCGCAACCGTGACTGCGTGGGAATCGCGCGCGACTTTGCCTTCGAGACCGGTCCCGACCAGTGGTGACTCGCTCACGATCAGCGGCACACCCTGGCGCTGCATATTCGAACCCATGAGCGCGCGGTTCGCATCGTCATGTTCGAGAAATGGAATCAAGCCGGCCGCGACCGAAACGAGCTGTTTCGGCGAGACGTCCATATAATGCACTTTCGACGGCTCGACTTCGAGGAAGTCGCCGCGATAACGGACGGAAACCTTCTCCTGAGTGAAGTGACCTTTCGCATCCATGGTCGCGTTCGCCTGCGCGACGAGATAATTCTCTTCGCGATCGCCCGTGAGGTAGTCGACATCCTCCGTCACGCGACCGTTCGTCACTTTGCGATAGGGGGTTTCGATGAAACCGAATTCGTTGATTCGCGCGAACGTCGACATCGAACTGATGAGACCGATGTTCGGACCTTCCGGCGTTTCGATCGGGCAAATGCGTCCGTAATGCGACGGGTGAACGTCGCGCACTTCGAAACCGGCGCGATCACGAGAGAGGCCGCCTGGTCCGAGCGCGGAGAGACGACGCTTGTGCGTCAATTCCGCGAGCGGATTCGTCTGATCCATGAACTGCGAGAGTTGCGAGCGACCAAAGAAATCACGAATGACGGCGCTGAGCGCTTTCGGGTTGATCAACTTCTGCGGCGTCATGCCGTCGATGTTGATGTCGAACAGGGTCATGCGCTCTTTCACGAGGCGCTCCGTGCGCGCGAGACCGACGCGGCACTGGTTCGCCAGCAATTCGCCCACGGTGCGGACGCGGCGGCTGCCGAGATGATCAATGTCATCGAGCGTGCCTTCGCCGCGGCGCAGATTGATCAGATATTTGATCGCCGCGATGAAGTCCTTGTCCGTGAGGATGCGTTCGCCGAGATCGACATCGATCCCGAGTTTTTGGTTCAATTTGTAGCGGCCAACACGGCCGAGGTCGTATTTTTTCGGGTCGAAAAAGAGCCGCTTTAGCAGCGCGCGCGCGTTCGCCACCGTCGGTGGATCGCCGGGGCGAAGTTTGCGATAAATATCCTTGAGCGCTTCTTCCTGGTCGTGCGCTGGATCTTTTTTTAGCGCCTTCACCACCGTGTCGTCCTGGGTGATGTCGATCACCTTCACGTCCTTGTGCCCGAGCGCCATGATCTGGCGCACGGTCGCGAGGGTGAGCGGCTCGAAAGCTCGCGCAACAGTCACTTCGCCGTCAAGGATTTCGGCGGTGAGCACTTTCATCGCGAGCATCTCTTCGTCGAGCTTTTCGCTCAACTTCAGCGTCTCGATGTTGTAGAAAAGTTTAATCACTTCCTCATCCGGCCCGTAGCCGAGGGCGCGCAGGAAAGTCGTCGCGAGGAATTTCCGGCGGCGTTTACGACGATCGAGATAAATGTAAAGCAGGTCAGCGGTATCGAATTGCACTTCGATCCAGGAGCCGCGATCCGGAATAATTCGGAAACTGTAGAGAACTTTCCCGTTCAAATGGATCGATGATTCGAACGCGATGCCGGGCGAACGATGCAGTTGTGAAACCACGACGCGCTCCGCGCCGTTGATCACAAAGGTGCCCTGCGGCGTCATGAGCGGGATTTCGCCCATGTAAACTTTTTCCTCTTTCGTCCCCTTCTCTTCCTTGAGCTGGAAAGTGACGTGGAGCGGCGCGCTGAAAGTTTGTCCTTCGCGCTGCGCTTCGAGCGCGCTCAGCTTCGGCTCGCCGATCTCGTAATGACTGAAATCGAGCGTGGCCTTTTCGTCGTAACTTTGGATCGGGAAAACTTCTTTGAACACAGCCTGGAGGCCCTGGTTCTTCCGCTTCGCCAGCGGGACGTCTTTTTGCAGGAAATCGACGTAGGAATTTAGTTGGACCTCGATGAGGTTTGGAGGTTCCGCCCCCTCTTTGATCTTACCGAAGTGAATGCGCTCTGCCCGTTCTGACATAAATGCGATTTTTCTAAGGGTGGCTACTCTCCGGCGCCAGGGGAACGCCGCGAGTTTCCGGGGGTGAATCTCTACTGCTTAAGCCGAAAGCGTAGACGGCAATAATGGCAGCGAATCGGCACCATGTCAAATTTGACCGTACCGTTCCGTTGCCTGGCTAAAATTTTACCGTCGTCTGCCGGGTTAAAAATAAACCTTACTTCTAACGAAGATGTCTTTTGCCACAGACAGAGGAGGCGCGCAAGAAACTTTCTCGCGCGCCTGCCCCAAATTCTGCGGTCGTTAAATTACTTGATCTCGACCTTTGCGCCCGCCGCTTCGATTTTTTTCTTCATCTCTTCGGCTTCGGCTTTAGTTACGCCTTCCTTGATCGTCTTGGGAGCGCCTTCGACCAGCGCCTTCGCCTCCGCGAGACCGAGGCCGGGCACCGCGCCACGGACTTCCTTGATCACGCCGATCTTGTTCGTTCCCATTTCCTTCAGGATGACGTCGAAAGCAGTTTTCTCCTCAGCGGCCGGTGCGGCCGCGCCACCACCGCCTGCGGCTGGCGCTGCGGCCATCGCGACAGGAGCTGCGGCACTAACGCCCCATTTTTCTTCAAGCTCTTTCACCAGGCCAGCGATTTCCAGCACGGTCAGTCCGCTGAGTTGTTCAACAATTGCGTTTGTATCTGCCATTTTAGTTTCTCCAGTTCGCCGCTCCCGAAAGCCTTCGGAAAATTAAACCCGATAGCCATCGGGTCGGACATTTTTGTTTGCTCCGCCGCTCACGCAGCGAAAATCTTTATGCGGAAGCCTCCGCCGGTTTGCCCTCTTTTTCCGCTTTTGCGTTCAAGAGGCGCGCCAGGGCCGAAGCCGGCTCGTTCAACAGGCGAACAAGTTTCGTGGCCGGCGCTTGCATTAATCCCAGCAGCTGTGACAGCAAAATCTCGCGGCTCGGTAATTCCGCCAGGGTTTCCACTTCTTCCGTGGACAAAACCGCCTTGTCGACCACGCCGACCTTCAGCGCGGCAATTTTAAATTCTGCCGCAAAAGTTTTCAGGATCTTCGCCACCGGCGCTACATCCTTCTCGCCCATTACGATCGCGGTTTGGCCGCTCAATTTATCCGCCACATCCGGCAACCCGGAGGCGCTCATCGCGCGGCGGAGAAAACTGTTCTTGATCACTTTCATCTCCGCGCCAGCGGGCGCGAGGCGATTCCGTAATTCGCTGAATTGAGCGACCTTCATCCGCTGGTAATCGGTCACGAGCAGGAACGGCGATTTCGTCAGCTTCTCGCTGAGATCGGAAACGATGTTGGCTTTTTCTGGTCTCATGAAATCTCCTTAAACGCTCAGGTAGGGGGAGGGATCGATCGGCACGCCGGGGGACATCGTCGCGCTTAGGGTCATGCCTTCGACATAACGTCCCTTTGCTGTCGCCGGACGAGCGCGCACGACCGCGTCGATCACGGCATTGCCATTCTCCACCAGCTGATTTTCCGCGAAGGAAAATTTGCCGACGGGCACGGCGACGTTGCCATTTTTGTCCAGCTTAAATTCAACGCGACCAGCTTTCACTTCCGCCACGGCCTTCGCAGTGTCGTCAGTGACGGTGCCCGTCTTCGGATTCGGCATCAGCCCGCGCGGGCCGAGCACCTTGCCGAGCTTACGCACTTCCGCCATCGCCGCCGGCGTCGCCACCGCGACGTCAAAATCCTGAAATCCTTCCTGGCACTTCTGAATCATGTCCTTGAAGCCGACAAATTCAGCCCCGGCATTCTTCGCCGCCGTCGCCGCCTGGCCTTCCGCGAAAACTAGCACCCGCACTTGCTTGCCGCTGCCGTGTGGAAGCGGGCAGGTGCCGCGCACCATCTGGTCGGACTGCTTCGGATCGACCCCAAGCCGAAACGAGACTGTGACCGTCTGATCGAACTTGGTCGGCTGAAACTTCTTCAACGTCGCGACCGCGTCGTTTAAGCTGTAGGACTTTTCGCGATCCACCTGCTCGGCGGAAGCGCGATAACGTTTGCTGCGATTATTTGCCATGATTTTAAGCAGTGCGAACGAGCTTTTGCTCTCCTGCAGTGACGCCGCCCGAAAGCAGCGAGGGCGACCATAGTAGCGGCTTTCCGCGCCTTGTCAAAAGTCCGCACCGAAGTCCAGCGCTTCATTCGCGCCCGCCGTTTTGGGCTCGGTCGTTGCCGGTCCGTTTCGGATGACCTTTCCCTCTTTCATCACGAACGAAACCCGCTCTGTCGCGGTGATGTCCTGGGTCGGATCACCCGGCATCGCGATGACATCGGCCAGCTTTCCCTTTTCCAGCGTCCCAAGTTTCTGCGCGATCCCGAGCAAGTCCGCATCGCTCGACGTCGCCGAAATCAACGCATCGATCGGCGCCATTCCCAGCCCGGTCATGAGCGCGAACTCCTTCGCGTTCTGACCGTGCGGGTAAACGCCCGCGTCCGTCCCGAAGGAAATCTTCACCCCGATCTTAAGCGCATTCTTAAACATTTCGGCACGCGCGTTGTAAGCCGCCACCGCCTTCCCTTGGACCGCCGGCGGATACGCCTTCACCCGCGGCATGATGTATTCCGCCGCGATCAACGTCGGCGTCAGATACGTCCCTTTGCTCTTCATCAAAGTCAGCGTTTCCGGTTTCAAAAACGAACCATGCTCGATCGAATCCACCCCCGCATTGATCGCATCGCGCGCCGCGGTGTCGCCGTGACAATGCACCGCCACTTTTTTCCGCAGTCGATGCGTTTCATCCACCAGCGCAGCCATCTCCGCCGGCGTGAGCTGCGGCGTATCGACTTCATCCTTCAACGAGAGCACGCCGCCCGAGACCGCCGCCTTGATCACATCAGCGCCGTTCTTCACCTCGTAACGAACCGCTTTCCGAATTTCATCGGGGCCGTCCGCAATCCCGTCCGTCCAATCCGTTTCCCGGCCGAAAACCATGTCGCGGAATCCGGCGAACGGATCGAAATGTCCACCAGTCGCGCCAATCCCGTGCGTCGCCACCAGCATTCGCGGACCTTCGACCAGGCCGCGCGTAATCGCATCGCGGAGCGACACGTCGGGAAAATCGTGCGAGGCGGTAATACGGCTCCCCACATCGCGCACCGTCGTGAACCCGGCTTCGACCGTCGCCCGCGCCCGCGGAATACTTTCGTAGGCGATCAGCGAAACGTTCGAGTCCAGTTCCTTCAAGCGCCGCTCATTATAGTTGCCCGAATAATCCGAAGTGAGGTGCGTGTGCGCATCGATGAATCCCGGCGAGAGCGTCGCATCGCCCAGATCGATCACCTGCGCGTCCGCGGGCACAGCGATGTTCGAGCCGGCGTCCAAAATCTTGTCGCCCTGCACAAGGACAACGCCATTTTGCGTAAACGTCTTCGTTTTCCCGTCGAAAATTCGTGCGGCTTTGAGCGCGATTACCGGTTCCGCGGCGAACAACGATCCCGCCAGACCAAATCCCATCGCGCAGACCATCAATGGACAAAATTTCATAGCTGCGAATATCAAAACTCGCCGCGTGCCGGCAAGGAACGAAACGATCGGCCATTGACAAACGCTCGCACCTTCGCCAAACCGCGCTGATGCGCGCACTCCTCCTCTCTCTGTTTTGTGCGGTGGCGTTCGGGCTGCGTGCCGCCCCGCCGCCAGACGCGAGCTTGCAGAAAATCGCCGACGATTTTTGGAAATGGCGCGCGCAGTTCGCGCCTTTCTCCGGCGATGACGTCAACCGGATGGAGCGACCGGGCGGCACGCGCGATTGGTCGAAAGCTTCGATCGAAAAGCGGCTGCACGATCTCTCGGAATTCGAAGCTCGCTGGAAACAGCTCGATCCCGGCAGCTGGCTGACCACGCAGCAGACCGATTACAAACTCATGGGCTCTGCGATCGCGCGCGTGCACTGGGAACTCGAGGTCAACCCGCGATGGAAACGTGATCCGGGCTTTTATCTCGAGCAGACGCTGACCGCGATCGAAGAGGCGTTGACCGTTCCCGCGCCCTACGACGAATCCCGCAGCCGCGAAATCCTGACGCGTTTCGAAAACGTTCCTGGCATTCTCCAGCAGGCGGAAGAAAATCTGGAAACACCGCCCGCGCCTTTCGCTTCCGTCACGATCGCAAGTCTCGCCGGTATTCGTGAGAAGATGATCAAAGGTGCCGCCGCCCTCGCACCGGCGACCAAACTCAAACCAGCCGAACTCCAGGCCTCGGCCGAACGCGCGGCCAACGCGCTCGAACATTTTCGCGAGATATTGCGGCAGAAACTTCCCTCGCTTCCTCAGCAGACCGCCCTCGGCCGCGACGCCTACCTCTTCTTTCTGCGCAATGTCGCCCTGATGCCGTTCACGCCCGAAGAAATGTTAGCGATGGGCCGGCAGGAATGGAGCCGCGCCGTTTCCTTCGAGACTTACGAGCGGGAGCGAAACCGCAACGTTCCGCCGTTGACCTCCCCGAAAGACATTGAGAGCTGGACGAAGGAGGTCGCGGCCAGGGAAGCCGCGGTGCGCAAATTCCTCGGCGATCAGCATATCCTGTCGGTGCCGGACTGGCTCCAGCATTACACCATTCGCGCGACGCCGGATTATCTGCGAGAGCTCGGCTTTGGCGAAACGGACGACTTCACTTCGCCCTCGCGCCTGACCGAGAATTGCATTCGCTACGTCCCGCCGCCATCCCCCGAACTAGGCTACTTCCTGCGCGCGACCGCGATGGATCCGCGCCCACTCATTGTCCACGAAGGCATCCCCGGCCATTACTTCCAACTTTGCCTCAGCTGGAAACAGGACGATCCCATCCGGCGCCACTATTACGATTCCGGCGCGAACGAAGGGATCGGGTTCTACGCCGAGGAAATGATGCTGCAGATGGGCCTCTTCGACGACAGCCCGCACACCCGCGAGATCATCTACAATTTTATGCGCCTGCGCGCGCTGCGCGTCGAGGTCGATGTCAAACTCGCGCTCGGCGAGTTCTCGTTAGAAGAAGCCGCGAAGTATCTCCAGGAAAAAGTGCCGATGGACGTTGGCACCGCGCGCCAGGAGGCGATCGCTTTCTCCACCGGCCCCGGCCAGGCCATGACCTACCAGATCGGCAAATTGCAAATTCTCGAATTCCTCGCCGAAGCGCGGATGCGGCAGGGGGAAAAATTCAACCTGCAATCCTTCCACGACTTTGTTTGGAAAAACGGCAATGTTCCCATCTCGCTCCAACGCCTGGAATATCTTAACGCTCTACCGACCAAAACCCCGTGAAAAGAAGAATCAAACGCATTGCTCCTCTCTCCGTCGGCAAGATCCTTGGCCTGCTTTACGCCTGCATGGGGCTGCTCATTCTCCCCTTTTTCGCCTTGGGCGGAATGGCCAGCATCTTTGCGCAGCAAAACCACTCGACTCAGAATTCGCCGCCCACCGCCGTGATCGGCGCCATCATGGCCGGAGTCGGCTTCTTCCTTCCAGTCATCTACGGCGCGCTGGGTTTCGTCGGCGGCATTATTATGGCCGCGCTCTACAATTTCTTCGCCCGATGGACCGGCGGCATCG
>JBBSEO010000110.1:0-7551 GCA_038239645.1 Chthoniobacterales bacterium
CGGTTGCCATAAATCGGCGGCGCATCATCGCGATCGCTCATTGTCGGTTGCCACCTTCTGGGCTTCTGTCCCAACGGTGAAGCGTCTGTTCCTGTTTCTTCTGCTCGTGGCAACGGTGCGGGGAGACGGGCTGACGGATTTGCGCGCCACTTTGCAAAAGCTGGAGAGCGATCAGCCCCTGCGCGCGCGCATCGAAGTCAGCTCGAAGAATTCAGAAGGAGAAAGCGACAGACAAAAGCAACAGGCGACGGGCGCAAATTCGGTCATCGTTGAAAGCGTTCCGGATGGAATGCGCCTCGGTTGGTCGGCCGAACAAATCAAGCAGGCGCGGAAGGCCGCCTGGGATAATGCCGCGAATCCCGACGCGCCGAAGTCCGGGCTGGCGACGCTGGGCGCCTTGAGCGCGGACGATGCTGCAAATTTTCTCAGCGCGGCCAATCCCCTGCGCCGTTGGCTGGAAAAAGCAAAACTGGTGGAAGAACGGGCGGATAGTTTCGCTGGGAAACCGGCACGGCTTCTCGTCCTTCAGCTCGATCTGAGACTAAACGCGGAGGCGCGCAAAATTCTAAAGAACTCTGACGCCACGCTGAAAATTTGGCTCGACCCAAACGGCGTTCCGCTCGGACTCGATCGCAACATCAATCTCCGGTTCAGCAAATATTTGCTGACCTATCGGATTCATGAACACGATGCGCGTGAGTTTCAAAACCTCGCCGGACGATTGATTGTCACGCGCGCGACCCACGAAACCACCGGCTCGGGCCTTGGTCACAGCGAGGAGAGTCACAGCACCACAACGGTCACGTTGCTTTCAGATTGACCATTTTCCGACAGGCGCAGTGCAAGGCGGTTGCAAGCCGCGGGTTCGGGTCTATGGTTTTCGCCGTCTAGGGCATGAATAAATTTTTCTGGCTGCTTCTCGCGCCGGCCAGCGCCTCGTCGCTCCTCGCGCAATCTCCAAGTCCCGCTTTGCCGGATCTGCCGCGCACCAAAAGCATCCTCGACGCGATGCTTCAGGCGGGGCCGATCATCATTCCGCTCTTTTTGCTCTCGATCATTTCGCTTATGCTGGTGATCACCTATTTCCTCACCATTCGGCGCGGCGCTGTGGTCTCGCGCGGATTCATGGCGACAGCCGACGCGCTGCTGCGGAAGCGCGATTACCTCGGTCTGCTCGCGGTCTCGAATCGTCACGGCGAGGCGATTGCGCGCGTCGTCCAGCAGGTGCTTGATTTCACGACGAAGAATCCGAACGCCGATTTCGAACAGGTGCGCGAGATCGCCCAGACCGAAGGAACGCGCGTGGCGTCGAACCTGAATAACCGCGTGACCTATCTCGCGGATATCGGAATGATTGCCCCGCTGATTGGATTGATGGGAACGGTCCTCGGCATCATTCGTTCCTTCGGCGCGCTCGGTTCCGACATTGGTTCGCAGAAATACATGCAGCTCTCGCACGGTGTGGCGGAGGCGCTTTACAATACGGCGGCGGGATTGGCGATCGGGATTCCCGCGATGGTCTTCTACGCTATTTTCCGAGGGCGTTCGCAGCGATTGATTTCAGAGCTGGAATCGGCCGTGACGCATATCCTGGCGTTGCTCTCGCTCCAGTTCAGCAAGCGGAATCAGCCGCGGCCGCCTGCTTTCGTCGAGCAGGAGTTTTAGTCGTTCTCGTGCATGAACTTTCGTAGCCGCGTCGCGACGCCGCACCCCGGCATCCAGCTCGCGCCCCTGGTCGACGTGCTGATGTTGTTGCTCATTTTCTTCCTCCTGACCTGGAACGCGGCACGAAACGAGAACGAACTCGACGTGAAAGTTCCCAAAGCGGCTGCCGCGAAAGAAAAGAGTGCGCCGATGGGCGACGTGATTGTGAACGTCAAGAGCGACGGCAACGTCGTGGTCAATCGTCGAACGCTTTCCGGCCCGGAGTTGTCCGATCTGTTGAAAAATCTCGTCAAATTGAACGCGGATCAGGCGGTGGTGATCCGCGGCGATGAAACGGGAGCTTACAAAAACGTGGTCAACGTCCTGAACGTTTGCAGCGAAGCCGGGGTGACGAACGTCGCGTTCGCCACCGCGAAATGAAGTCGCACCGGCGCGCAGCCGGCATTTTCGTCGCGCTTCTTCTCGGCTGTCGGCTTTCGGCGCAGGAAGTGCGCCGCGCTCAGCCGGTAGCCGAGCCGTCAGTGCCACGCGCACTTCCCGCCGACGAGCCGCGACCGACCGCTTCACCCGCCGCGGGCGCACCAGACCAAGCCGCTCCCTCCGATCAGCCTTCCGACAAACGCCAGCTGGAATACGCCAACGCACTCTTTTCCCGCAAGCTCTACGACCTCGCCATTCCCGAGTACGAAAAATATTTGAGCAATTATGCCGGCGCGGGAGGCCGGGCGAATGCCTATTTTGGTTTGGGCGAAAGCTATCGCGCCCTCGGCAAACCGTCGCAGGCGAAGACGAATCTTCAGAAAGTTCTCGACGATGGAGCTGAGGGCGAATTTGCCGGCCCGGCGGCCTACGCTCTGGGCGTAATCGCATTTTCGCAGAAAGACTTCGGCGCCGCACAACCGCTCTTCCATCGTGCCGCCTCCAAGGCGAAAGACAACGTCGCGCTCTCCGCCAAATATTTTGAAGCGCGTTGTCTGGAAACGAACAAGCGCCCCGATGAGGCGTTGCCGCTCTATCTCCAAGTCGCGGAGACGAAGAGCCAGTATCGCGACGACGCGCGCGCGACCGCGGCCGGCATGCTCCTGGCGCGAGGCAAGCGCGCGGAGGCATTGAAACAATACGAAGCGCTCTCGAACGACGCGGAGAAGGCGCCCTTGAAAGCCGAAGCGACCGTTCGCGCGGGCCTGATCGCAGTCGATCTCGCAGTCTCGGACCGTGGAAAAATCGACAAGGAAATGGCGGACAAGGCGCGCACGCTTTTGCAGAAAGGGCGCTCCGCCCCGGAAGCGGGCAACTGGCGAGGCATCGCGCAGGCCGGCTTGTTCCGGCTGCAATTTCAGACCGGTCAATTCGCCCAACTAATCGCTGACTATAAAAAATCCGCCGATCAATTACCCGACGAAGCGAAGCCAGAAACGCTGCTCTGGGTCGCCAATGCGCATCGCCAACTTAGCCACGCCGCCGAAGCCGAGCAGACCTATCGGCAGTTGATCGATAAATATCCCGGCCGCGAAGAAGCACGCGAAGCGCGTTACCAGCGCCTGGTGAATCTCTACAATTCTTCGGCCGACTCGATCATCAGCGAAGTCGACGAATATTTGCAGACCAAGCCGACGGCGGAGCGGGCGGACCAGGCCAGGCTGCTGAAAGCAGAAGCGCTTTATCGGCAACAGAAATTTGCCGAGGCCGCGCCCCTCTACGAGCAACTTCGAGCCTCGCAGCTTTCACCCAAACTGCGCGCTGAAGCCGCCTACAAGCTCGGCTGGTGTTACGTCCAACTGAAAGACAATGCGCGCGTCATCGAAGCGTTCAGTTATTTTCTGAAGGCGTTCGCCGATGATCCGCAGGCTCCGGTGGCCTACGCGCAGCGCGCCCTCGCCTATCAGCAAAGCAAAAATCCGGATGCAGCGATCGAGGATCTTTCGGCGCTGCTCGCGAAATTTCCGAATGCCCGCGAGCGCGAAGGCGCGCTCCAGCAAAAGGCGCTTTTACTTGCGGAACAGCACCGCTTCCCGGAGATGACCCAGTCGTTTCAACAACTGCTCAAGGAATTCCCGAAAAGCGCTGCGGCCGCGCAAGCAAACTATTACCTCGGGAAAGCCGCCTTCGATGCCAAGGATTTCAAGCGGTCGCTTTCCTATCTCGACGCCGCACGAAGACTGAACCGCGGGCAGTATTTCGAGCCGGCGACCATTCGCCTCATCCTCGCCCAATTCGCGCTCCACGACCGCGCCGCCGCCAGCAAGGAAGTCGACGATTATTTCAACGCCGCCCCGGGTGCGAAAGTGCCGACCGAAGTCCTCGCGTGGCTGGGGATTGATTATTACAACGAAAAGAATTACGCGCAGGCGGCGAAATATCTGGGCGGGCTCGAGCGCGCCGAGAATCCAGCTACGATTAAGCCGGACTACTGGTTTTATCTGGGCGACGCCGCGAGCAAGCTGAACAAGTTCGACCAGGCGGAACAAGCGTTCGCGCGCTACCTCGAAACGGCGACCGATCCGGCGGGAAAAGCCAAGGTCATGCTCGCGCTCGGCGCGACGAAAATCGCGGCGCACAAGCCGGACGACGCCGAAAAGATTGCGCAGGAGATCATGACTTTGCAGCCAGAAGGAAAAGTGAACGCGGAGGCGCGTCTCTTGGCGGGCGATGTGCAATTTGAGCGGCAGAAATTTGAAGACGCCGGCAAAGCGTACGCGGGCGTCGCCTTGCTTTATGACGATGCCAGCATCACCCCGCGCGCCTTGACCAAGGCCGCTGAGGCTTATCGCAAAGCCGGCCGTGCCGAGGAGGCCGATCGGGTGGCGAAAGAGCTGCAGGCGCGTTATCCGAATTTCCGCGGCTAACGAGCGGCGTCAGATTCGCAGCGTTTCAATCGGCAACGGCGCGAGAAAATCGGCGACCTCGCCGATTTGCAAAACGGGCGCGGCCAAATGTGCGGCCAAAAAACTGGTGTCCGGGTTAGCGGCGGCGCCGGCGCGCGCGATGACATGACATTTTTGCAAAAGCGCCACGGCGGTTTCGAGTTTGGCAGTGAGTTGGTGCGACTGTTTCAATTCCATCGTGCAAACACCCGGGGCGGTGGCTTCGACAAAAGGCGAGAGCATGAAAGCGTGATGCCAGAGAATGTGGCTGATTTGTTCCTCGGCTTCGCGTGCGCGGGCCTTGATCACGAGAGCGAGGCAGCGGGCCAGGGCCTGGCTCGGTGTCATCCCGGTCTGCACCCCGGCCTCGGCCGCAGCGGCATTTAATTGCCAGAGCACAGGTTTGTTTTTGCTGGCGTCGAGCACCGCCAGCGGCCCCTGGTTCAGCGCCGGCTGATGGCGCGTCACCGCCTGCAAATAAAAATTCGGGAGCAGAATCGTCGCGAACATTTTCAGTTCGCGGCGCGAATTTTGTGGGCGCGGCGGATTCTGCCGCGCACCTGCGCCATCGCCTCGTCGCGGGCGAGATCCGACAGCGCCCAGTTATTCTCGAGCGTAATTTTTAACTGGGCACTCGCGGCGAGATTGTGCCGGCTGAGAACAAGAAAGGCGGTCGAAGTTGGTTCGACCAGGCGTTGCAGCCGATACCAGGTCGTGGCGGGAATGCGCCGCAATTCCTCCGTTGGATTCATCACCAAATCGAGAATGACCAAGGGGAAGTTCCCGTCGCGCAAAAGGAAATCCGCTCCCTTCATTGCTTCGGCCGCTGTCCCGCAGCGCACCCACAGAAGATGCGCCAACGTCACCGGCGAAAGAGTCTCCAAATCGAACGAATCGCGGCCATCGATCAGGGCCAGGAAAAATCGTTCCCGTCGCGCGCGCTCCAGTAAAGCGTGGATGAGCATGGCGGAACCAGCGCTGGGGGCGGCCGAAATCACTTCTGTGATCGCGCCTTTACTCAGTCCGCCGGTTTGATCGAGCATTGGAATTTCCGTGATGAGCTGACGGCCGGGCGTCAAAGCAGGGGCGAGAAAACGTTCGGCGAGCAATTTCCGTAGCTCGATGATCTGAGCATTGGCGCCAGGCATGAGGCAATAATGCTTCAAGTTGAAATATGTTCAAATGAACATATTTCCAGCCGAAAATTCTCGCCACGGAAAAGAGAGACTACTTGCCCCGCTTGTTCGTGACCGCCGCGATTTGCCGGCGCACGAGCGAGACCATCACTCCCTGCACCAGCAATTCCTGCGCAGGTCGCAAGTCAGGATAGCGCGGATTCTCGGCCTTGAGATAAGGCCGCCCGCGCTCCACCACGTAACGCTTTAACGTTGTTTCGCCGTCGATCAGCGCCGCCACGATATCCCCGTGTCTTGCTTCCTTCCGATCCTCCAGGATCACGACATCGCCATCGCAAATGTGCGCGCCGATCATGGAATCACCGCGCACCTGCAGGGCAAACGTCCGGCCGCGGCGCGAGGCATTGGCCGAGCGCTCATCGAGCGAAACATGCCCGAGCACCGTCTGCTCGCTTAACGTCGCCATGCCGGCCGGAATCTGCCCGTAAATCGGAACGTCCGTGATTCGCACTTTTTGCACCGGCGTGATGAGCGCCCGCGCTTTCCGCGACCGGCGATCGAGAAAGCCCTTGCGCTGGAGCGCGACGAGGTACTGCATGACCGAGGTTTGGCTGGCGAACCCAAAATGACTCTGGATCTCGCGCGTGCTCGGCGTCAGTCCCTTGTCACGCTGCTCCGATTGAATGAAATCGAGAACGCTTCGCTGTCGATGAGTCAGCACGAAAAGACAATGCCTTCACCGCTGTCGAAGGCAAGTTCAAATGAACATGCTGGCGAGCTAACGATTCGCGCTCTCGAACTGCAATTCCGCGACCACGTTCTGCCAACGCTGAAGAAACGAAAAACGACGATACAACTGCTGCGCTTCTCCAGGCCACACGCCATCCGCCCATTTTCCGTCGAGAACACGCAAATCTTCCTCCGCGCTCATCCGCAGTTTCAGCAGGTGTGCTCCCGCGCCCGAAAGTTCTTCGTTGGTCGCCTTCTTTTTCAAAGCCGCGATGCGCATGAATAAGTCAACGAGATCAGTGGGAATCTCGCCGGCCTCGGCGGGCGGAGCGTGACCGAGCAAAGTGAGAAGATGCTGCAAACGCAGCTTCGGATCGCACAAGGTTCGATAGGCTTGGTTGACCTCAGCAAAAGAGGAATTCGCGCCGGGATCTCGCCCGCGCGCCTGCGCACGATATTGTTCATCTAACGTTTCGCGATCGAGCCAGGGCCGCCGCGGTTGGCCGAGCAGCGCAAAAAAATCGGTCACGCCGCGAAACTTTCGCCGCAGGAGCAATGCGCGACGGCGTTGGGATTCGTGACCTTGAAACCACCCTTTTGCAGGTCGTCACTGAAATCGAGCAACGAACCGCTAACGAAAAGTGCACTCTTCGGATCGATGACGACCCGCACGCCCGCGGAAAGAACCATGATGTCGCGCGGCACGGGACCATCGACCAAATCCATTTTGTACTGCAAGCCGGAACAGCCGCCGCCGATCACAGCGACGCGGAGCGCGCCGGCCGGCCGACCCTGCTTCTCGAGCAGCGAAGTTAATTTGCGCGAGGCGTTTTCCGTCACCTTCACCAGGCGCTCATTGCCCATTTTAATGTTGAGCGCGACGGGCGGAGTCGTCATCAGGCGGAGACCAATTCGGTTTTCTCGAGATGCTCGGCCGCAATCGCGCGCACTTCCTGCAGAAACGAGACGTGCTGGAATTTCTCCCGCAGCGCTTTCGCCTCCGGCATGTTTCGCGAGTAGGCCATGAGGCGGGCGCGCAGCGAACGCATCGCCGGTTCTTCGTCGCCCCACGCTTCCACATGCTGCCGACAATGCTGTTCGATCACACGCCAGCGTTCCGTCAACGGCGGCGCGGGCAAGATCTCGCCCGTGCGGAA
>JBBSEO010000111.1:0-7401 GCA_038239645.1 Chthoniobacterales bacterium
AATTTCCGGGAACGAAAATGGCGACCGCCTGCCAGCGACGGTGGCGTTCACTTCGTTGTTGCGCGCGCACGGCGCAGACGTCATCCGCGTGCACGATGTCGCGCCCAATCTGGAGGCGCTGCGTGTGGCGGACGCGTGGCGGACGCCAGGGTGATCGATCAGGTCCTGCAAGTGCTGAGTCGCGGCTGGCGGAGCGCGCTCGAAATCCTGATTCTTTCGGTCGGAATTTATTACGGCTATCTCTACTTTCGCGGCACTCGCGGAGCGAAGGTTCTGACTGGTCTCGCCATCGTTTTTCTCACCCTGACTCTCATATCTCAGCTGCTGAACCTGGTCGTCATCAGCTGGATCATTCGAAGTTTCTCGGTCTTCCTCGCGATTGCTCTCGTGGTCATTTTCCAGCCTGAGCTCCGCCGCGGTCTGGCTGAGCTCGGTGGTCATCCGATTTTTTCGCTAACGAGTGAGAAACGCGAGACCGTACACGATCTCGCGGAAGCCGTCGCGCAGTTGGCCGGCAAACAATTTGGCGCGTTGATCGCGATCGAACGCGATACCTCGATTCGAGTGTACGAAGAGACGGGCGTGCTCCTGGAGGCGGATTTCTCGGTGGAGTTAATGCTGACGATCTTTCACCCGAAGTCTGCGCTGCACGATGGCGGGGTCATCGTGCGCGATGGACGAATCGCGGCGGCGGCGTGCATTTTTCCCGTGAGCCAGCGCGAGACACTCGATCGCAGTCTCGGGCTGCGTCACCGCGCCGGCCTCGGGTTAACCGAGGAATCGGATGCGGTTTGTGTCGTCGTTTCGGAAGAAACCGGCGGCATTTCTATTTGTCACCGCCGCCGGATCGAGCGCGGTTTCGATCCCGATGGTTTCCGCCGGCGCATCAGCGAAATTTTATTGCAGACTGCCTATGAAGAAAGTGATCCGAAAGAACTGGCTCGCGAAGTTGATCTCCCTGCTCCTCGCGATGACGCTCTGGTATCTGATCAAGAAAAACGTGACAACGACCCCCTTGTGGTTTGATTCCACGAGGCCGAGCGCGAGCGAGCGAATTCTGCCTTAACGCAGAAAGCGCGCGAGATTTTCATCTTCCCACCGGCGCGCTTTTTCGTAGGCACGGAACCGGCGCTCGCGGCGATTGAACTCGGAGGTGTGCACACAACGGCGACCGGCCGTTCCGGGCTCGTCGGGCACGACCGCGTGCAGCATTTCGTGATAGAGCACGTATTCGAGAAACCATTCCGGCACGAAGCGTTGATCCAGCCAGGGATTAATCCGAATGACACGGTCTTCTTCCTGGATGCTGCCGAAAATGAAATACTCCTTCGGCCGCTGACGGCGTTTTCGTCCCCAGACTACTTTGTAACGGCGAAGCCGGTTGCGAAAATGTCGCGCGTTGAGGCGGTCAAAAATCGCGCGCAGATCGAAGTACTGGCCGTCGTTTTCCAGCTCGAGATGACGTTGCAAAGGCATCCGCGGCCGTGCGGCTTTCCGTTTTGCTCGTTTCGCGCCCATAAACCCTTTCTTACCTATTCTAGAGCGCGCCGAATGCGGAAACAACTGGGACGAAGAAAGATTTATTATCGTCATAAATATCTTATAATCAAATACTTATATTATAGACTTCTTACTTTTATTGGATTAAAATGCCGGTGGGCCGACGGCACACTTGGCGCTCCTTTACCCAGCGCCATCGCGCGATATATTTTGCCTCACCTTTCGTGACTCCGTTTCTGCGAAAAATTTTCGGACTCAATTGGATTCTCCTCGCCGTGATGATGGCGCTGGCCATTTTCGGCGTGATCGCGATTTACAGCGCGACCTACATGCGGCAGGACCCGACAGCGACGGAATTTTGGCGCAAACAAGCCAATTGGGTCGCGGTCGGTTTTCTTGCCTTCATCGTCACCAGCCTGATCGATTACCGCTGGGTCCGCTGGGGTGCGCTGCCGATGTATCTCGCCGGTCTCGCGTTTCTTGTCCTGACGAAATTCATGGGACAAAAAGTTTATGGCGCGCGGAGTTGGTTACATCTCGGACCGATCAATTTCCAGCCGGCGCAGCTCGCAGTTATTGCCGGCATCATGGTGCTCGCCCTTTTCCTCAGCCAGTTTCGCGATATGCATCCCATGCTTCGGCTGGCCTTGTGCGCCGCGATCGTGGGCGCGCCGTGTCTGCTCATTTTGATGCAGCCCGATCTCGGGGAAGTCATTATCTGGGGACCGGTTTTGATGGCGTTACTTTTCGTCGGAGGAATGCCGGTGCGTTATCTGGTCTGCATTGTCCTGGTCGTCGCCGCGATGATTCCACTGGCGGCGAACCTGGGCCTGAAGCCTTATCAACAGGATCGGCTGACGGCTTTCATCAATCCCGATATTGATCGTCAGGGCTCGGCTTGGGCGATCAATCAGTCGCTGATCGCCATCGGTTCCGGTGGCTGGAACGGCAAAGGCTTCAAAGCGCCGAACACGCAAATTGAGCTCGGGTTTCTTCCGGCCACGGCCGTGCATAACGATTACATTTTCTCTGCTATCGGCGAGCAATGGGGGTTCGTGGGCGGCTTGTTTCTGATCAGCGCCTTCGGGTTACTCCTGGTCACTTGCCTGTTTGTCGGTTTCTGTGCCGGGGACGAATTCGGTTTGCTTCTGGTCGTAGGGATTACGGCGTTGATTTTCACGCACATCTTCCAAAACGTCGGGATGACGATCTCGGTCTTGCCGATCACCGGTGTGCCGTTGCCGCTGATCAGCTACAGCGGATCGTTTGTCCTCGTGATCATGTTCGGGCTCGGCATCGTGAACAGTGTCTGGGTGCACCGACGTCTGGGCGTGCGCAGTTAAGCTCAGCCCAACGCCGGATGGAGACTGATTACAAGGTTAAGCTCGAGATTTTCGAAGGGCCGCTCGATCTGCTGCTCTATCTGGTCAAACGCGACGAAGTCGACATCTACGACATTTCGCTCGAGCGGATCACGCGCCAGTACCTCGAGTATCTGCACGCGTTCAAGGAATTAAACATCGAGGTCGCGGGCGAATTCGTCGTCATGGCGGCGAACCTTCTTTACCTCAAAAGCCGCAGCCTTTTGCCGCTCGATCAACAGCCGCCGGAAGAAGAAGCGGACGAAGACGATCCGCGCTGGGATTTAATTCGGCAGCTGATCGAATACAAAAAATTCAAGGAAGCGGCGGTGCAACTGCAGACTCGGGCCTTAGCGCAAGAAAATTTCTTCGTTCGGGCGGCGGGTTCCGAAGCGTTCACCTCCGCCCCGGCGCTGGCCGACGTGGGAATTTTCCAGTTGATCAACGCTTTTCAAAACGTGCTCAAACGGATCGAGGCCCGGCAGCAGTTACAGGAAATTTTCGGCGAAAATTTTACGGTTTCGGACAAGATCGAGTTCATCCTGACGCGGGTGGGTGAGGGGCACTCAGTCGCATTTTCCGAATTGTTCGCCGAAATGGCGTCACGGGTGGAGATCGTGGTCACGTTTCTCGCGCTACTGGAATTGATCCGCCTGAAACAGGTTCGGGTCCGGCAGGTCGATGCCTTCAGCGAAATCGAGATCGCCGCTGCCGCCTGAATGCCACGAGCGCTCATTGCCGGATGCGGTTACGTCGGCATGGCGGCCGCGAGAATTTTTCAGGCGAAGGGTTGGGAGGTCACCGGCTGGACAAGAAGCGCGCGCGAAAGCGACGCGGGCTTTCCCCTCCGCGCAGTTGACCTAACCGATCGTCGCTCGGTCGAGAGCGCAAGTTTTCCGGCGGACGTCGTCGTGCACTGCGCCAGTTCCGGCGGCGGGGAAGCGCAGGATTATCGTGCGATTTATCGAGACGGCGCAACAAATCTGGCCGCCGCGTTTCCCGGGGCGCGTCTGCTTTACACCAGCAGCACGAGTGTTTATGCGCAGCAATCCGGCGAATGGGTCACCGAAGAAAGTGCCGCCGAACCGAACGGGGAAAAAGGAAAAATACTGCGTGAGGCGGAGGATGTTGTTCTCGCGCAGGGCGGGATTGTTCTCCGCCTCGCCGGAATCTACGGACCGGGTCGCTCGTTCCTGCTTCGGCTCGTGCGCGAGCGCAAACCGGTCGCGCTCACCAACGACCGCTGGGTGAATCAGGTGCACCGTGATGACATTGCGGCGGCGATTTTTCGAATCGCCACCGCCGCGAAAATCCCCGCCGCGCCGATCATGAATGTGGTCGACAACGCGCCCGCTCTTCGCTCGGAAATCCTCCAGTGGCTGGCCGCTCGCCTGCAAACTTCGCTGCAGATCGTGGCGGAAAAAGACGCTAGTCCGCGCCGCCGCGGCGACAGTAATAAAAGAGTTAATAACGCTCGGCTGCGCGCGCTTGGCTGGGCGCCGAGATTTCCCGATTTCCGGACGGCCTTCGAGCAGTCGATTCTCCTCGCGGAATAGGGACCGGCATATTTGCTGCTTAAAAGGGCGCACATGCGCGAGATTCGTCTATCGGGCCGGGAAGAGGCGGTGGTGAAAGCCATCGGATTTGCGGCGCCCGTTGTCGGAGCGGAGATCCTCGACCTTACCCACATGGAACCTGAGGACGTGGGTGATACGATCAATGGCTTGATCGCGGCCGGCTTCGTCGAACCGATCCCCTATGCGGATCAGGTCGATCTGGCGGAGATGCCCGTCTTTTCCTTCGAAGTCAATCCTGCCTACTCACACGATCTACGCTCGGCTTTATACCGGCGCCATTGAGCGCGGCTCCGCGGCGTTCGCCAAAAAGTTCTCGGATCACGTCCTCGATCGGTCGTTCTTCCACTTCGATATCGCTGACGTCGCACGCCTCCAGCAAACGGCGGCAGGTTTCCGTCACTTTCGCGCGCGCGACTTTCAATTGCACCGACGACGGCGTCTGCGCGACCACTTCGCCGAACGTGGAAAAATCGCGCGTCGCTTCTTCGTTAAAGGTGAGGCTGACCAGTTTATCGGCGGAAAATCGGTCGACGATGCGGTCGAGTGGGCCATCGAAAAAAATCTTTCCGTGATCGATCACGATCACGCGATCACAAAGTTCCTGAATGTCCTGCATGTAGTGACTCGTGAGCATGGTCACGATGCGTCGCTCGGAATTGTAAACGCGCAGAAATTCGCGGACGCGTTTCTGGCTCACGACGTCGAGGCCAATCGTCGGTTCGTCGAGGAAAAGAACGCGCGGTTCGTGGATGAGCGCGCTGATCAATTCCATCTTCATCCGCTCGCCGAGGGAAAGCTCGCGCACCATCACGTTCATCTTGTCGGTCACTTCCAGTAATTCGCTCAAACCGCCGACGACCTTTTTGAAACGGCCGCGGTCGATCCCGTAGATGGCGCGGTTCAGTTCGAGCGATTCCTGCGCGGGCAAATCCCACCAAAGCGCATTCTTTTGTCCCATGAGCAGCGCGAACTGGCGCTTCATTTCATTGCGTCGCTCCCACGGGACGAAGCCGAGCACGCGCGCGTCGCCCGAGGTGGGATTGAGCAGACCCGATAACATTTTCAGCACGGTCGTTTTGCCCGCGCCGTTCGGGCCGAGAAAGCCCACGAACTCGCCTTCTTCAATCTTGAAGGAGACGCTGTCGGCCGCGCGCGTCTCATCGTAATGACGGCGGACCAGTCCTTTGACTGCGCCGCGCAGGCCGCTCTCCTTACGATAGGTGCGATAGACCTTCGTCAGGTTGTCGGCGGAAATCATGCTCATGACATTTTCTCGCCGTCGCCGAATCAGCTCGCGCGGCGGGAAAGACTAAGCCGCGCTGGTGCGGGCTGCGGCCGGTTTCTGCTTCAGCAACGGCAGGATTTGCTCCACGAGCGCGTCCGCGGTCAAGCCGTGCTTTTTCCGCAGGATCGGAATCGTCCCGTGCTCGACGAATTGATCCGGCCAGCCGATGCGCACGACCGGAGTATGCACTCCCTGGGAATAAAGGTGCTCCATCACGGCGCAGCCAAAGCCGTTGTGCAAAACATGATCTTCCAGCGTCGCGACAACTTGCACGCTGCGCGCGAAAAATTCGAGGGTGCCGGTATCGAGCGGCTTGATCCAGCGCGGATTGATCAGCGCCACAGAGATGCCCTGGGCCTCGAGTAATTTAGCCGCCTCCTGCGCCATTTCGAACATGTTGCCCAGGCCGAAAATCGCGACGTCGCGTCCGTGCTGCACCACTTCCGCTTTGCCAATCTCGAGCAGCTTTGGCGAGTCTTTCACCTTCGCGCCGGGACCAGCGCCCCGCGGATAACGAATGGCAATCGGACCGGAAGTGTAATTCGCCATCGTCCAAAGCATGTCGGCAAATTCATCTTCATCCTTCGGCTGCATGTGCACGATGTTCGGCACGTGCCGCAGGTAACCGATGTCGAAGAGGCCGTGATGCGTCGGGCCGTCGTCGCCGCTGAGGCCGGCGCGATCCATGCAGAGCGCGACGTTCAGATTTTGCAGCGCGATATCATGAATGATCATGTCGTAGGCGCGCTGCATGAAGGTTGAGTAAATCGTGAGGAAGGGCTTCAGTCCCTGTGTCGCCAGGCCGCAGGCAAAAAGCGCCGCGTGTTCTTCCGCGATGCCAACGTCGTAATAGCGATCGGGATGCGCTGCCTGGAATAGGCCCAAACCCGTGCCGCTCGGCATCGCCGCAGTGATCGCGACGATTTTTTTGTTCGAGTCGGCAAACTTCGATAGCGTGCGCCCGATAATTTCCGAGTAGGTCGGTGTCGGGCTCGCCGCCGTTTCGCCGCTCTCGATTTTGTATTTGCCGAGCCCGTGGAACTTGTCCGGCTTGGCGATGGCGGGATCGTAGCCTTTGCCCTTTTTCGTCAGGATGTGGAGCAGAACCGGCTCCTCCTGTTTCTTCAGAAACTCGAACGTCTTGATCAAGAGCGGAATGTCGTGGCCGTCGATCGGCCCATAATAGCGAAGGCCCAGTTCTTCGAAAATCACGCTGGGGACGAGCAGGTTCTTGACTCCTTCCTCAACCTTGTGCGCGAGGTTGACGGCGCCGCGGCCACCGACGGCTTCGACGAAACGGCGCGCCTTGTCGTGCAGACCGGCATACATCGGATTGGTCGTGATGGAATTGAAATAGCTCGCGATCGCGCCCACGTTTTTCGCGATCGACCATTCGTTGTCGTTCAGGACCACGATGAAACGTTTGGTCTGCGAGCGCGCATTGTTCAGCGCTTCGTAGCTAATGCCGCAGGTAAAGGCGGCGTCACCAGCCACGACGACAACGTTTTCGCTACTGCCGCGAAGATCGCGCCCGACAGCCATGCCGAGGCCGGCCGAAAGCGCCGTGCCGGCGTGCCCGGCTCCGTAGGAATCGTGCTCGCTTTCGGTACGGAGCAAAAATCCATTCAGCCCCTGGTATTGCCGCATCGTGCCAATACGATCCAGTCGTCCGGTAAAC
>JBBSEO010000112.1:0-7373 GCA_038239645.1 Chthoniobacterales bacterium
CGCGCGAGGCGCTTCGATTAATCCCATGAATCGGTTCGAAACTCTACGGGTGGAGGAAGAGCTGAACGATGAGATCGACGAGGATTCGCGCCCGCTGCAGACAATTTTCTACCGGGACGGTTCGCAGTCGATCATCGCGCGTAACAACAGCCCCGACGTCGGCTTCGAAACCAGCATCAACCCCTACCGCGGCTGCGAGCACGGCTGCATCTACTGCTACGCGCGACCCTCTCATGAATATCTTGGCTTCTCCGCCGGGACCGATTTCGAGTCGCGCATCATGGTGAAGATGGATGCGCCGAAATTGCTCGAGAAAGAACTTTCCTCCCGAAAATGGAAACCGCAGGTCCTCGCCCTTAGCGGCGTGACCGATCCGTATCAACCGGTCGAGCGCCAGCTGAAGATCACGCGCGGTTGCCTTGGAGTGCTGGCAAAATTTCGCAACCCGGTCGGCATCATCACGAAGAATCGTTTGGTCACGCGCGACCTCGATCTCTTCTCTGAGCTCGCGCAGTTCAACACCGTCGCGATTAATATTTCCGTGACCTCGCTTGACGAAAAACTTCAGCGCGTGCTTGAGCCGCGCACTTCGCCGCCCGGCGCGCGCCTCGAGGCGATCGCGCAACTGCGCGACGCCGGCGTGCCTGTTGGCGTCATGGTCGCGCCGATCATTCCCGGTCTGACCGATCACGAAGTGCCGTCGATTCTCGAAGCCGCCGCGAAAGCGGGCGCGCAGTTTGCCGGTTACACCATCGTGCGGCTGCCGTATGCGGTCGCGCCCCTTTTCGAGCGCTGGTTGAGCGAGCATCTTCCCGGGAAGAAAGAAAAGATTCTTTCGCGCATTCGCAGCATTCGTGGCGGAACCAAATTGAACGACGCCCGGTGGAAGACGCGGATCAAAGGCGAGGGGATCTTCGCCGAGCAAATCGGCGCGCTTTTCCAGGTCAGCTGCCGAAAGGTCGGGATCGGTCCACGCCCGCATCTCTCGACCGAACATTTCCGTCACCCGCGTCAGCAGCTCACCCTATTATAGCAGCGGTGTGCGCCGCGAACCTGGAGGGGTCATTTCTCGCCGTTAGCGCGCGGGCGGTCGTTCGCGTTCGTCAATGTAGGCGCGTGTCGCGGCCGGCAGCTCGTGCCAGATTCTTCCGGCTACAATCGCCCCCGCCGCCGCGAACGGAACCAGGAAAATCGGCCACCATTGCCAGCTAATTCCCGTTAGATACCCTACGCAGACCGATTGAATGCTGCTGCCGAGATAGACCGAACCATCGACCACGCCCGAGCAGGTCGCCGTCGCCTTGCGTCCACCGAAATCCGCCGCAGCCGTGCCCGACATGAGCGAATGTACGCCGGTCACCGCCGCGACGATGAACAACGCCGCCACTCCCACCAGCCACGGTCTGGAAAAGAGCGTCATCGCCATCACGCCCGCGAGGATAAACATCGTCGCGCAGAAGATCGACGCGGGTGGTCCCCGCCGCGATTGAAACAATTTGTCGGAGATCAATCCGCCCGCGAAACCGCCCACAATCCCAAAGAGGCAAAGCAACAATCCCCATTCCTGCAGGATCGTTTCCGCGCCCGGCTGCGGCACCTGGTGCGCGAAGACGGTATACCATTGCATGATTCCGTTGCGCAGGACGCCGGCCGTTAGCTCCACTGCCGCGAGCAGGAGCATGATGCGGCTGCAAAAAACTTTCCGTAATAGTTCGAGCGCCGAGTATCGGGCGTGCATCTGTCCCGACGACGCGTCATGGGTTTCGAGGTAAGGGAATCCGGCGTCCTCCGGCGTCTCCTTGATTAGCCAGAAATCGAGTAGCGCCCAGAAAATCAGGATCGCCGCCGGCAAATAGAATACCGCCCAGGTCGCGTCCACCGTTTGTCCCGGCGAAACAAAAATGCCGTGGAGCGTTTGCGCGAACCAGCCCCTTGCGGTCGCCCCGGTGGCTTTGGTCATGTCGACGATCGCTGCACCCCATTCGAACGCGAAGTAAACTCCGAACGAAATCAGCGTCCCGAAAATTGCGCCGAAAACGCCGCGCTCGCGCACGTGGAACCAATTCGCCTTCACCTTGATGATGGAGACCGCGCCGTAGCTCTGGAAATACATGTTCAGCGCGTATATCCCCACGAACGGCCAGAACAACGCCACGCGCGCGCGACCCGTTAGCTCCATCCAAGTGATCACTCCCAGCGCCACATTCGCCGCCGCCGCGCCGAACGCCGCAATGAGAATACCTTTTTTCCCGCCGATGCGATCGACCAGTGGCCCGTTCACCAGGAACGAAAACGCATATGTCGCCGTGCCCGCGGCGAAGATCAATCCAAACGCTTCGTTCGACATCAGCGCGCCGAACGCATTTTTCGCCACGGTCAGGTTGTAGCGCGCCATGTAGAGAAACGAGTAGGTCATTCCGAGCGGGAACCAGTTGATGAAGCGCCGCCGCAGAAACCACGGCCCATGCTGCAGCGGGTTGTTGTAAAAATAAATCCAGATGACGATCCCGAGGCAGATCGCCACGATGCTCAGTGACGACATGAAAATCAGGGACGCGGGGGTTCCATCGCGGGCGAGGATGTGGTTTGCGCATCGATCGTGCAAATCCGAAGTGCTTCGGGCCGCGTAAGGAGTTATGTCTAGCTTTTGTCCAACACCACGTGACGCCTTGCCGCACCATCAAATCCGTTGCGCAGCAAACCGGGCTGACGGTTCACACCATTCGCGCCTGGGAGAAACGGCATGGCGCGGTGCGCCCGGTCCGCACGGCCAACCAGCGGCGTCTTTATTCCGCGCGCGATGTCGCCCGCCTGAAATTGCTGCGTCACGCCACCTTGGCCGGACATGCCATCGGCCAGATCGCCCAAATCTCCCTCTCCGAACTTCAGCGCCTTACGGGCGAAAGTGTCAACGCCGTCACTTCGCGCCGGGCATCAGCCCGCCCCTCGCTCCTTATCGCGACCGCGATCGATGCGATCACGGCCATTCATTCGCGCCGGCTCCAGGACGTCCTCGATCGCGCCGCGATCGAACTCGGCTCCCCCGCAGTCCTGCTCGATTTCATCGCGCCGCTCGCGCATGAGATTGGCGAACGCTGGCGCACCGGCGAACTCAGTGTCGCGCAGGAACATTTCGCCACGAACCTGATTTCCGTTTTCCTCAACATCTTCGCCCGGCCGTATGCGCCCAACTCGAACGCGCCGCATCTTCTCCTTGCGACGCCCTGCGGACAGCATCACGAACTTGGCGCACAACTCGCCGCCGCCGCCGCGCGCAGTCACGGTTGGAACACCACCTATTTTGGCGCCTGCCTCCCGGTCGAGGAATTGTTGCGCGCCGCCGACGTGCTGCAGCCCCGCGCGGTTGGTCTGAGTATTGTCTTTCCCTCGAACGACCGCGCTCTTCGGACCGAATTGCGCAAGCTCGACCGCTATCTCCCGGCAGGTTGCATTATTCTCCTCGGCGGCAAATGTGCGGAGGGACACAAGTGCGATTTCGCTCGCCACCGTCCGGTGCTCGTTCCCCACCTGCGCGATCTTTTTGCCATCCTCGAGCGCCTCGAGCGGACGAAGCCCGTTCGCCCGCGCGCTCGCACCTGAATCCCTTGCGCGGATTCGCCGCGCCGCGACACTTCGCGATGTCCCTTTCGATCGAAAGTCTTCACGTCGGCATGAAAGTCGTCCATCCGCGCTATGGCGTCGGCCTTATTCGCGCGCTCACCGAAAAGACCGCCGAGATTTCCTTCGACGACGCTCCGCGCGCGCTCGATCCCGCGAGCGCCGGCCTCACCTCTGCCGAAGCCACCGCCTCGCTTTCCGAATTGCAGCTCCCGCTCGCCCAGCTCATCCGCGAAACCGCCGAAGCCGTCGTCGCTTCGCTCGGCCTCGAGAAAGAGGAAGCGGTCGTCGAAGGAATCGCCACCCGCTGGCAGGGCGGCACGCTCGTCCTCCAGCCCGCTGATTCCTCCCTGCAAGCGAAGGACGTCCCGCTCGAGATATTCTTTCATAAGATCGTCATGATCCGGAACAACCTCCGCGTCCTCGAACAGAAGGTGAACGCCAGCGATAAACTCAGCGACGCCGAGAAGTTCGAGATGCAGCAGTACATCACGCGCTCCTACGGCTCGCTCACCACCTTCAACATTCTCTTCAAGGACAAAGAGGATCAGTTCACCACGAAATAACCGCGCGCTCAGCCGCCGAGGTAGATCGTCTTCACATTCGTGAACTCGCGAATCCCCTCGCGTCCCAGCTCGCGCCCGTAACCCGAGCGCTTCACCCCGCCGAAGGGCAGGTGCGGATCCGACGCCACCAGCGCGTTCACAAACACCATTCCGCTTTCCAGTTCGCGCGCGAAAAGTTCCTGCTCCTTCGCGTCGTTCGTCCAAACGCTCGCGCCCAGGCCGAAGGCCGAGTCGTTAGCCAGCGCCACCGCCTCCGCCGCATCGCTCACCCGGAAGATCGAAGCCACCGGCCCGAAGATTTCCTCCCGCGCCGCCGACGAATCCGCCGGAATCTCCGCCAGCACCGTCGCCTCGTAGAAGTTCCCGGGGCCGGCGAGGGCATTCCCGCCGCAAAGTATTTTCGCGGCGGCCGCCACCGAATCTTTCACCTGCTTCGCCACCCCGTCGCGAATGTGTGGTGTGGCCAACGGCGCCAGCGTCGTCGCCTCCGCCATCGGATCGCCTGGCGTCAGCGCCCTCATCCGAGCCACGAACGCCGCCACGAAGTCATCATAAATCTCGTTAGCGATGAGAAACCGTTTTCCCGCGATGCAAGATTGTCCTGCGTTCAAGGTTCGCGCCTTGATCGCCGTCGCCACTGCCTTCTCGAAGTCCGCGCTCGGCCGCACGATGAACGCGTCGCTCCCGCCCAGTTCCAGGACGCACTTCTTCAAAGCGCGTCCGGCCAACTCCCCCACCGCGCTTCCCGCACGATCGCTCCCGGTCAACGTCACCGCCCGCACCCGCGCATCCGCCACCAACGCGGCCACCGCTTCCGTTTCGACCAGTAACGTCGTGAAAATTCCCTCCGCGAATCCCGCCTCACCGAAAATCTCCGCCAGCGCCAGCGCGCATTGCGGCACGTTCGCCGCGTGCTTCAGCACCGCCACGTTCCCCGCCATGATCGCCGGCGCTGCGAACCGGATCACCTGCCAGAACGGAAAATTCCATGGCATGATCGCGAGCACGATCCCGAACGGCTGATATTGCACCGAGCTGCGACGCGCTGGCGACGCGATCGTCTCCTCGCGCAAAAATTCCTCCGCCTGCGCCGCGTAATGCCGGCAACACCCCGCACATTTCTCGATCTCACCCACCGCTTCCCTCAACAGCTTCCCCATCTCCAGCGTAATGATCCGTGCCAGCCGCTCCTTCTCCCGCTCCAGCACGTTAGCCACTCGCATCATCTTCTCTGCCCGCTGCGCGAACGATGTCCGGCGATGCTCTGCCCACGCGCGCGCCGCCGCCGCCAGCGCGTGCTCGATCTCCTTCTTCGTCTGCGGCGCAAACTCCCGCACCAATTCGGCCGTCGCCGGATTTACCGTCGCAATCATGGGCAGAGACTAGCCCAGATTCGGTCCCTTGCGCGCGCCGCCGCGGGCAAGCCTACGGATTCTGGTCCGCCTGCGTCCGCGCGCGCGATTGCTCCGTCACATCCTTCGCGCGATCGATCGCGCGCTTCATGTAATTGTGTTCCGAGGCCTGTCCTCGCGGCGCCGGAGTCAGGGCAGGGGAGGCTGTCACCGAAACCGTGGCTTCGGCTTGGCCGGGTGCGGGCGTCCCATGCTTCTGGTGAAAATAGAAAACGCCCAGCCCGACAAGCACGACCACGATTAGCAACCCACGCATACCCATTTAGGGAGCACGCCCCGAGCCATCGCCCGCCTCCTTCTCCGCCCTATTTTTGAGTTTTCCGTAACGCCACCAGATACGAAACCACCTTTGCTTCCTCCCTTGGCTTCAGATCGGCCCGCGCCGCCATCTTCGCCACCAAATGTGGCCACGCCTCCGCCGGATAACGCGCCACCACCGGCAGGACGTGGCAATCCACGCAACGGGAGACGAAAAGCCTGCGCCCCTCGCGCAACGTCTCGGCCTGCCCGCGCTCGCCGGCTCCGGCCGCTTCCGCCACCGTCACCGGAGGCGCGTGGTTCGGGGTCGCTTGGCAACCCGCCAGCAGCGCCACCAATAGTAATCTCAGGTATCGTAATTTCATTTCTCGTTAGAAAGCCGCGCCAAAAATTCCTCGCACCTGGAAACCTGGTTCACTCTCCGTCTGGGTCGCCTGCGCCAGGGCCGTCACGGTCACGAACCATTTTCCCCGCCGATAGGACGCATTCGGACCGACGAAAAGATTGCGCGTCCGCTCTTGGTCGCGCCAGTCGGGAAAGATGAATTCGTGGAGCAACTCCAGCCCCACCGAAAAGCTCGGGCAAATCTCCCGGCTCACCCCGAGCACCTGCTGGAATTCCCCCGACCGGCTGTTCCACCCTTCGCCTTCCCACACCGCCTCCAGCGTCGCGTTATAGGCCACGATCCACGGGCCATAGTCCTTTTGCGCGATGACCTTCGACTCCAGCTCCAGCAGGCGCTCGCCCAACCGCACTTCCTGGTAGAGCGCGAGCCCGACCGGATCGATCACCGGGCTGGTCAAATTGTAGATCAACTCCACCGCGCTATCCGAGTAGGTGAACCCCGAATTCTCCCGGCTGCGCGTGTAGGACCAATCCGCCAGGTAAATACTGGCCTGGAGCCGATCCGTCACCCCGAATTCCAGCTCATGCCGGAACTCCACACCGGATTCATGCGGCCCCAACCGCTCCCACGCCACATCGTTTTCCAGCTCCACACTTCCCGGCACGGAAGTCGTCGCCTCATAGATATAAGTGAAACGCCGGACACCGGCATCACCGCTCGCCACCATGAAACAAAACCAGGCCCCAAAAAACGGCCATCGCCTCTTCATCATTGCGCGAGATTAACAGGAAGCCGCGTCTGGCGCTGCCGGTGGCTTGCCAATTATTAGCGCTCAATTGCCCAGCGTCACCCGCGTGAAAACGAGCGTTCGCGCCTCAGCCGTCACCGTCATTCTTCCGCGGCCGATGCCGAACAATAAACCGTTTGTTCTCCCGCCGGACAGCCGTATGAATTCTGATGCAACAACTCATCGATATCATCGTGCAAAAGACCGGCATCAGTCCGGAGAACGCCCAGAAAGCCGCGCAGGCCGCGGTTGACTTCCTCAAAGGTAAACTGCCCGCGCCCATCGCCAGCCAGGTCGATGCCGTCCTCTCGGGCGACATGAGTGGCATCGCGGGCCAGGCCGGCGACATGCTCAAAGGCAAGCTCGGCGGCTTCGGCAGCTAGTTC
>JBBSEO010000113.1:0-7362 GCA_038239645.1 Chthoniobacterales bacterium
ACACCAGCGCATCTCGAGCGACTTCGTTTTCCACGTGAGCGGCATTTGATCTACCTGTCCGTGGCAGCTCGCGCAGCCAACGCCCTTGTTCACGTGGATGCTATGATCGAAGTAGACGTAATCCGGCAAGTCGTGGACGCGCGTCCACTTAATCGGTTTGCCGGTTTGTAAACTATCGCGCACCGGCTGCAAGACCGGCGCGTCCTTCCAAATCTGCGAGTGACACGTCATGCACGTCTCCGTAGGCGGCAAACCGGCGAACGATGACTGCTCGACGCCCGTGTGGCAGTAGCGGCAATCGATGCCGAGACCGGCGACGTGATGTTGGTGGCTGAACGGAACGGGCTGCTCGATTGGGACGTCAACGCCGGTCCAAAAATCTGAGCGAGCAAAAGCGTACATCGCGACGCTGCCGCTGACGACGAGCAACGGCACGCCGACGAGCGTCAGCTTAGCGATTGAGTTCGCTCGTCGTTTAAAAAGCTGCCCCATGGGAAAAGATCTGTGGCGCCACTCTGAATGGAATCGTGCACCAGGCAGTCATCAACCGGCAACAATTCTGTCGCAGCTATCCGAGGTTTTCGTATCCGCTGTCGCCTCGCGCCCAACGAACTGGTTCCACCACCATTTGCATGGCCGTCTATGACAAGTCCGCACTCGAAGCGGCGCGCGATAGTTTTAGGAAGGCTTCATTATGGCGGGCAAAATAAACTTCCTTGGACATCCCGTTCACCCGATGCTGATCACGTTCCCGCTGGGACTGCTCCCCGTCGCGGTCCTGTTCGACATCATTTATCTGTGCACGGGCAACGGGCATTGGGCCGATCTTTCCTTCTGGCTCATCGCTGCTGGCGTGCTCGGCGGATTGCTCGCTGCGGTGTTCGGGGTTGCCGATTGGATCGGGCTGGAAAGCGGCACGCGAGCGAAACGAATCGGTCTTCTGCACGGGCTGATCAACGTGGCGGTGGTGGCGTTGTTCGCGCTGAGCTGGTTTATGCGCAAGCCAATGCCAACGGCACCGTCTTTGACAGCAATCGTGCTTGGTATCGTCGCGCTTCTGCTCGCGCTCCTCGCCGCCTGGTTAGGTGGAGAACTCGTGTACCGGCTCAGCGTGGGCGTTGATTACGACGCGCATGTAAATTCGCCGAGTTCACTCTCCGGCCGGGCCGCCAAAGAGAACGCGCGCTGAGGTTCGTTCGTGGCCCGATAAGAAACTTTCGCAGCTCTAGCTACGACGATTTCGGAATGTTTCTACCGGATGAAATGCAGTGAGGAGGAGGCGTACGGTCGTCTCGTAGCTATTTCGTCGCATATTTATGACTCAAAGCCGCATCAGCATCGGACGAAAACATTGGGCGATTGCAGAGGGCTGGATTCCGCCGACCAGCCACGGCCCGGAGCCAGCGATGACAAGTCACGAGACGGCGTGTTTACTCAACGCCTCTGACCAGGAGGCGAACGTGGAGATCACGATTTACTACAGCGATCGGGATCCTGTCGGGCCTTATAAAATCAACGTCCCTCCACGTCGGACCAAGCACGTCCGTTTCAACGATCTCAACGATCCGGCGCCAATTCCGCGTGCGACTGATTACGCGAGCACCATCGATTCTGATGTGCCGATTGTCGTGCAACACACGCGACTGGATTCCCGGCAATCGGACAACGCGCTCATCACAACAATTGCTTTCGCCGGAGGCGAGTAATCAAGGAAATAATATGGCCGATCAAGTAAGCGATTTTCTCTTAAAGCGGCTTGCCGCGTGGGGGATCAAACGCATCTACGGATTTCCGGGCGACGGAATCAACGGCATCATGGGCGCGCTCAATCGGGCGGGCGATTTGATGAAATTCGTGCAGGTGCGGCACGAGGAAATGGCGGCCTTCATGGCTTGCGCACACTCGAAGTTCACGGGCACAGTGGGCGTCTGTCTCGCGACCTCCGGGCCGGGCGCGATCCATCTCCTCAATGGTCTCTACGACGCAAAATTGGATCACCAGTCGGTCGTTGCCATCGTCGGGCAGTCCGCGCGCGCGGCCATGGGTGGTGAATTTCAGCAGGAAGTGGATCTGATCTCGCTCTACAAAGATGTGGCGCACGAATTCGTCCACATGTGTTCCGATCCCGTGCAAATGCGGCACTTGGTCGATCGCGCGGTGCGCATCGCGAAGGTCGAACGCTGCGTCACCTGCATCATCATTCCGAATGACATTCAGGAACTCGACGCGGTCGAGAAGCCGCCGCGCGCGCACGGGACGATCCATTCCGGGATCGGCTTTCCTTCCACGCGCGTCGTTCCGCACGACTCCGAATTGCGCAAAGCGGCGGAGGTTCTCAATTCCGGCAAGAAGGTGGCGATGCTGATCGGTGCCGGCGCGCTCGGCGCGGCGGATGAAGTGCTGCAAGTGGCGGACTTGTTAGGCGCGGGCGTCGCGAAAGCATTGCTCGGGAAAGCGGCGCTCCCGGATCACCTTCCGTTCGTCACCGGGGCGATCGGCCTCCTCGGGACAAAACCGAGCTGGGATATGATGAGCGACTGCGACACGCTCCTGATGGTCGGCTCGGATTTTCCCTACTCGGAATTTTTGCCGAAGGAAGGCCAGGCGCGCGGCGTGCAAATCGACATCGACGGCCGATTGCTGAGCATCCGTTATCCGATGGAAGTGAATCTGATGGGCGACAGCGCGGAGACTTTGCGCGCGCTCATTCCGCTGCTCCAGCGCAAAGAAGATCGCTCGTGGCGGGAGATGCTGGAAAAGGAAATCGTGCGGTGGTGGAAAGTGCTCGAAGCGCGCGCCATGAACAGCGCCGATCCCATCAATCCGCAACGCATGTTTTACGAGTTGTCCCCGCGGCTGCCGGACAATTGCATTCTCTCGTCGGACTCCGGCACGTCTGCGAATTGGTTCGCGCGCGACCTGAAAATTCGCAAGGGCATGATGGCGTCGCTTTCAGGAAATCTCGCGACGATGTGCCCTGGCGTTCCCTACGCAATCGCGGCTAAGTTTTGTTTTCCGGAGCGCGTCGCGATCGCCCTCGTCGGTGATGGCGCGATGCAAATGCTCGGCAACAATGGGCTGATCACGATCTCGAAATATTGGAAGGAATGGAGCAACCCGCTGCTCGTCATTCTGGTTTTGAATAATCGCGATTTGAACCAGGTGACATGGGAGCAACGCGCGATGTCCGGTGATCCGAAGTACGAGGCCTCGCAGGACATTCCAGATTTTCCCTTCGCGCGTTACGCGGAGTTGCTGGGTTTACGCGGCATTTTCGTCGATAAACCGGAGCAAATCGGCGAAGCGTGGGACCAGGCGCTCTCGTCTGATCGGCCGGTCGTGCTCGAAGCCTACACCGATCCGAATGTGCCGACGCTGCCGCCGCACATTTCGTTCAAGGAAGCGGAAATGTTTTCGAAGGCGTTGATCAAAGGCGATCCGGAAGAGATCGGCATCATCCGGCAGACGTTCAAGGATGCCATCGAATCGTTCGTGCCGCACAAGGATTGAGGGATGCGTGCGCCCGTCTGTCCTCCTGAACCGCCGCAGGACGGGGCAGGACCTCACGATCGGAGTGGAAGCGTTCCGAAACTCGACAAACGTCGAGCGAAGTGCAGGTAAAATGGAAGCGATGCGAATGCTGCGAACGACGTGAAGAAATGGTTCGCGTGAACATTGAGCGCATCCGTGTGTCTGCGTACAGAATTCCCACCGATGCGCACGAATCCGACGGCACCTTTGAGTGGGACGCGACCACGCTCGTGCTCGTCGAAGCTACGGCCGCGAATGTAACCGGGATCGGCTTCACCTACGCTGACACGGCGACCGCGCGACTTATCGAAGACTCGTTAGGCAAAGTCGTCCTCGGCATTGATGCGACGGACATTCCGCGCGCCTGGATTGCGATGGTGCAGGCGATCCGCAATTTGGGCCGGCCGGGCCTCGCGTCGATGGCGATTTCCGGAATCGATAACGCCCTCTGGGATTTGAAGGCGCGCTTGCTCGACCTACCACTCGTTAGGCTGCTCGGCGCGGCGCGGGATACGTTGCCGGTTTATGGCAGCGGTGGGTTCACGTCCTACACGAACGAGCAACTCCAGAATCAACTCGGCGGCTGGGTCGAAGAAGGAATTCCACGGGTGAAAATGAAGATCGGGCGGGAACCGGAAGCCGATATCGAACGAGTTGCCGTCGCTCGTGAAGCCATCGGCGACGATGCCGAATTGTTCGTGGACGCGAACGGTGCGTACTCGCGCAAACAGGCGCTCGAATTTTCCTACGCGTTTTCGGAGTTCAACGTCAGTTGGTTCGAGGAGCCGGTTTCGTCCGACGATCTCGAAGGCTTGCGGCTCATGCGCGACGACGGCCCGCCGGGAATGGACATCGCCGCTGGCGAATACGGGTACGACGAAACCTACTTTCGCCGCATGCTCGATGCGGGCGCGGTCGATGTCTTGCAAGCGGACGCGACGCGCTGCGCGGGCATCACCGGTTTTTTGATGACGGACGCACTTTGCCAGGCGGCGCATTTGCAACTGTCGTCGCACTGCGGCCCATCGATGCACGTCCACGCCGGTTGCGCCGCGAAAACAATGCGGCACGCGGAATATTTTCACGATCACGCGCGGATCGAGAAAATGCTTTTCGATGGCGTCATTCAACCGCTCGAGGGCGCCCTGCATCCGGATCTTTCGCGGCCTGGTCATGGCCTCGAGTTCAAGCGCGTCGATGCCGAGAAATATTCAATATGAGAACGACGGTGCCGCACCGGAGCACGGGCTTCCAGCCTGTGTGGACAGCGGGCGTCTCGCCTCTTTCCGAACCGACAGGCGCGACGCCCGTCGTCCGCGCATGAAATGAAAACGGCATCGAAAAACGGCGCGCGCAGAAATCAGCCGCGAATTCAGAACAGCAGTTGGCCGGATCGCTTTCTCGACAAGTTCTTGCCGGCGCGGGTCGCGAAGGAAATCGGGATCGCGGAGGCACATATTCGCGATGGCCAATTCCAGCGCAGCTTGTCGCTCCTGGCGGGCGCGTCGAGCGTGCTCGCGGGCGCGGAGGTCGCGTACGAACATTATCGCGGGAGTTACGGGCAGCGCGTTATGTACACGCCAGTCGCGCTCGGCGGCGCGATGACGATCGCGGGAGTCTGGGGCGCTTTCAGCCAGCGCGCCGCGCGCACCGTTCTGCGCTGGACGTCAGCGGTGACGCTGCTCGATGGCCTCGTCGGATTTTGTTTCCACGTTCGCGGGATTCAACGCAAACCTGGCGGCTGGCGGTTGCCGGTTGCGAACATCATCATGGGGCCACCGATTTTCGCGCCGCTGCTTTTCGGCGTGAGCGCGTATCTCGGGTTGATCGCGTCATTTCTTCGACGCGAAGAATCGTCACCTATCGATCTGCGCTCGCCGAAAGCGCGCGTGCTCTCATTGACGGCTTCGGAAATCGCGGCGCATCATCCATGGACGATCGGACTCCGCGAGGGGCGCTTCCAAAAACATCTCGCGATGGCGACGATGGTCGGCACGTTTTGTAGCGGCGCGGAAGCGCTCTATTCGCATTACAAAAATAATTTTCGCTACCTCGCGCAATGGACGCCGATCATCATCACGCCGCTCCTGATGGGCGCGGCCGCGGGCGCGATCGTTAGTCCAAAAATCGCGCGCACCTGGCTGCCGGCGATGTCCGCGCTCGCGATCGTGGATGGCGGCATCGGATTTTTTTATCACGCGCGGGGCGTCCTGCGGCGACCCGGCGGAATGCAGAAGCCGCTCTATAACCTGATCTACGGGCCGCCGGTTTTCGCGCCGCTCCTCTTCGCCGCATGTGGGACAATCGGTTTGCTCGCGAGTTTGATGCGACGGGAGCGCTGACCATGCAGCCCAGCGATAACGCCGCTCACCAGCACCAGTTGCGCAATCCGCGCACGGACGAGCCGCTGCCACCGCGCGCGCAACCCGGTTATTATCCCGGCTTTAGCACACTAGGGCAGGAGAGTTTTTGGGACGCAGCGACGCGCGAAGTCGTGCGCAAACGCATGCACGAGGTGCCGCCGATTCGTTTCTTCACGCCTAACGAGACGCGTTTGATGGAAGTGATTTGCGAACATCTCCTGCCGCAGGATGATCGCGACGCCGAGCACAAAATTCCGATTCTCCCTTTTATCGACGAGCGGCTGCATGACAAACGTACGCCTGGTTATCGCTTTGAAGTGATGCCGGCCGATGGCGACGCCTACCGGCTCGGACTGCAGGCGATCGAGCAGATAGCGCAGGCGAATCATCAGCGAAGATTTCTCGACCTCTCCTGGCACGAGCAGGACGTGTTGCTCAAATCGATCCACGACGCCGAACCGCTCCCGGGCGCGGAGAAAATCTGGCAGCGGATGCCGGTCGATCGCTACTGGGGTTTGGTCGTGCAGGATTGCGTCGAGATGTATTACGCGCATCCGTTCGCCTGGGACGAAATCGGGTTCGGCGGGCCGGCGTATCCGCGCGCTTACATGCGCCTCGAGCGCGGTGAAGCGGAGCCGTGGGAGGTCGAAGAGCAGCGCTACGAATGGAAAGCGCCGCCGGCGTGCGTGTCCGATCCGCCCGAGGAAGAAATCGCCGCGCATAAGGAACATCCGCCCGCCGGGCAGGGAGGCACGCATTGAAGACGCCGATCGGCGGTGCGTTTGAAGCACCTCACGATCACGAACATCATCTCGGTTCGATGCAGCGGCTTGATTCGCCGATGCGACGATATTCCGAGAGCGACGAAGTCGATTACCTCGTCGTCGGTGTCGGATCGGCCGGCGGTGTTTTGCTGCAACGGCTGGCGCGCGCGGGCTTTCGCGTCGTCGGTCTCGAAGCCGGACCTTTCTGGGACACGGAGCGCGATTGGGTGAGCGACGAGAAAGGTTCGCACCAACTTTATTGGGAAGACATGCGCATCACCGGCGGCGCGAATCCGCTCGTCTTCGGCGCGAACAACAGTGGCAAAGGCGTCGGCGGCGGCTCGGTGCATTGGGCGGCGTTTACGCCGCGCTTTCATCCGTCCGATTTCGAAGTTTACACGCGCGATGGCGTCGGCGCCGACTGGCCAATTTCTTATTGGGACTTGAAGCCGTATTACGAGTTGCTCGAGCTCGAGATGCCTGTCGCCGGGCCGGCGTGGTATCCGTGGGGCGATCCGCACGGCTACGCCTATGGCGCGCATCCGATGGGCGGCGTCGGCAACACACTCATCCGCGGTTGCACGAAGCTCGGCATTCCGGTCAGCGCCGGCGGTCCGGTGGCGATTCTTTCCGGCTCGCGCAACGACCGGCCGCACTGCATCTATCGCGGCTTCTGCATTCAAGGCTGCAAGGTCGGCGCGAAG
>JBBSEO010000114.1:0-7259 GCA_038239645.1 Chthoniobacterales bacterium
CACCATGGTCCTGGGCCTGAACGAGAGCGTCAGTATGCAATCGATGTCGGTGACGATTCAGGCGTTGCGCTCGGCGCGGGTGACGCGGGCCTGGTTTCTCGCCGCGTTGCGCCGGGAATTGGCGGCCTCGCTCTTCATCGGCCTGGCCTGCGGTGTGCTCGTGGCCGCGATCGTCTGGCTTTGGCGACGTGAACTGACGGCCGCCGGCGTGGTCGGCGGAAGCATCACGCTCTCGCTCGTAACGGCCTGCCTTTTCGGACTCGGCGTTCCTTCGTTTCTGCACTGGCTGAAACTTGATCCGAAAATTTCTGCCGGCCCGGTTACCCTCGCGCTGGCAGATTTCTGCGCCCTCCTGCTCTATTTTTCCAGCGCCTGGTTTTTCCTGCGATGAACGATCACTTTATCTCCGTTGTTATCCCGGCGCTGAACGAAGAAGAGCCGATTGGCGATGTTGTCCGCGAAGTCATGGCGACGGGAATTCCGCAGGAAATTATCGTGGTGGATAACGAAAGCACGGATCGCACGGCGGAGGTCGCGCGCGCGGCCGGCGCCAAAGTCGTGCGCGCGCCAAAGGGCTACGGGCGCGCCTGTGCCGCCGGCGTAGCGGCGATTTCGCCGCAGTGCGACATCATCGTCTTCCTCGACGGCGATGGCAGCGATGTGCCTTCGTTCATGGCGCAACTGGTCGATCCGATCCGGAACGGGACCCATGATTTCGTCATTGGCTCGCGGGTGCGCGGGAAGCGCGAACCCGGGAGCATGAATTTTCAGCAGGTTTATGCCGGCGACCTCGCCGGGGTGCTGGTCTGGATGCTTTACGGATTTCGCTACACTGACATGTGTCCGTTCCGCGCGATTCGCCGCGCTTCCCTCGAGACGCTGGGCATGAGCGAACAAACCTACGGCTGGAATCTCGAAATGCAGATGAAAGCCGCGCGGAAAAAACTGCGCATCCTGGAATATCCGGTCGACCATCGCTGTCGCACCGGCGGTGTCTCCAAAGTCTCAGGCAGCGTCCGCGGCACGATCGAAGCCGCGTTTCGGATCATTACGACATTTCTTCGCCTCGCGGTCGCGCGCTGATGCGGGATTGCACGAACGGGACGACGCCCGGATACTTTCGTTCGTGAGCAAAGGCAAAGCCGTTTTCTGCGGGCTACTTGCGGGCTTGGTCGCGGCCCTGGCGATGACGCTCACCATGTTTTTGCTGGCCTGGTGTTTTCGCGTCGCGACCCCGCTGGTGATTCTGGGCGATCGTCTCAGCGTCTTCATTAAGCCGACGCCGTTCTTTTGGATCATGGGCAAGGTCGGCGGCTACAATCACCTGAAACAATTGGGCGTCACTTCGGCGGCGCTCGGCCAGATTTTCGTCGGAATGCTCGGCGGCATGGTTTACGCCCTGGTGCGACGGCAGCGGCCGGTTTCAACCCGGCAAACGCTGTTGTTTTTTCTGGTGCTGCCCTTGCTCGTGAGCGCGGCGCTGCTCTGGCCCGTCCTTGGCACGCATTACGGTGGCTGGCCGATCGATGCCGCCCGGTGGATCACTTTGCTCGGACTCGCGGTCAGCTTCTTTGTCTTCGAGCGCGTGCTGGTTCTGACCTATGAATCGTTAGTGGGCGCCCCGCGTGACGCGGCGACGGAATATTCTCCCGCCCTCGGACGCCGTGCTTTTCTGGCCGGTGCCGCGGGTCTGGTGCTGGCGGGCGGAATTGGGGCGCTCGGCCGCAAGCTGTTTCGCATCGCTACTTTCAGCTACGACGGCACGCAGTACAAAGGCGATGGCGTGCAACCCATCACACCGAACGACCAATTCTATTGCGTGACCAAGAATGTGATCGACCCGCGGGTGAACGACGAGATTTGGCACCTCGAGGTCAGCGGTTCGGTGCAGAATCCGCGGACGTATCGCCTGAAGGATTTCCCGGCCGACAACATGGTCGACCAGGAGACGACGATCATGTGCATCAGTAATGGGCTCGACTCCGGATTGATCAGCAACGCGGTCTGGCGCGGCGTGCCGCTGTCCGATTTGCTGCGCCGCGCCGGCCCGCTGGGTGGGGCCGCGAAGGTGAAACTACACGGCGTCGATAATTACACCGACACGATTCCACTCGAGAAAGCGATGGATCCAACAACGCTCGTGGCCTTCCGGATGAACGGAGAGAAACTGCCCCACCGTCATGGTTATCCTGCGCGAGTCGTGGTGCCGGGTTACTTCGGCGAGAAGCATGTGAAATGGGTGACGCGCGTGGAAGTGACCAACGAGGACGCGAAAGGGTTTTACGAAGCGCAGGGTTGGGGGCCGGATTTCGTCACGCCGACACGTTCGCGCATCGACGTCCCGGAGAATGACAGCTGGATCAAAATCGCGGATATGGCCAAGGGGGTGACGGTCAAAGGGATTGCCTACGGGGGCGACCGCGGGGTGTCGAAGGTGGAGATCAGCCTCGATGGCGGCGACAACTGGGAACCGGCCACGATTACTTATCCCGGGACGAAATTGACCTGGGCGCTCTGGAAATACGACTGGTCGCCGAAGGAGCCTGGCGATTATTCGTTAGTCGTGCGCGCGACGGATGGAGAAGGTGAAGTGCAGGAATTGGAGGAAGATCGCGCCTTCACTTCCGGCGTCACCGGGTTCCACGAGATCGCGGTGCACCTTTACTCGTAACCGGCTTTGCGCCGGCCGCGAGTATCGCTGAGACTCAGCCGGGATGAGCGAACATACTTTCACTCTCGGCATCGAAGAGGAGTTTGCCATCATCGACCCGGAGACGAGGCACTTGCGCTCGCATATCCATGAGATTTTGGAGGATGGCAAAGTGACGCTGCAGGAGCACGTCAAGCCGGAGATGCACCAGAGCGTGGTGGAACTCGGGACGGAGATTTGCCGCGATATTTCCGATGCGCGCCAGCATGTGACGCAGCTGCGGGGGAAGCTGGCGGAGCTGGCGGCGCGGGGGAATTTGAAGATCGCCTCGGTCGGGACACATCCTTTTTCGCACTGGCGCGACCAGCTCATCACCGAGGGCGAGCGCTACAAGGAAATCGTGCGCGATATGCAATTGCTCGCGCGGGCGAACCTCATTTTTGGCCTGCACGTGCACGTCGGCATTCCGAACCGCGAGATGGCGATCCACGTCATGAACCAGGCGCGGTATTTCCTGCCGCACCTTTACGCGCTCTCGGTCAATTCACCCTTTTGGGTCGGTCACGACACCGGATTGAAGGGTTATCGCCTGAAGGTGTTCGAACGTTTCCCGCGCACGGGCATTCCCGACATTTTCGAATCGCTTTCCGAGTACGAGGATTATTGCAAGCTCCTGGTCAAGACAGGCTGTGTCGATAACGCCAAAAAAATCTGGTGGGACATTCGCCTCCATCCGTTCTTCGACACGCTGGAAGTGCGGGTGTGCGACGCGCAATCGCGCGTCGACGACACGCTGGCGATCGCAGCCTTGATTCAGGCGATCGTGGTCAAGCTCTTCAAATTGCTTCGGCAAAATACGACGTTCCGTGTTTATCGGCGGCGCCTGCTGGACGAAAATCGATGGCGCGCTTCTCGTTATGGACTGGGTGGGAAGCTGATTGATTTCGGGCGCGAATGCGAAGTGGAAGCACGCAGTCTCATTCATGAGCTTCTCGAATTTGTCGGGACGGAACTGGAAGAACTTGGCAGCCAGCGCGAACGCGAACACATCGAGCGAATCCTGCGCGAAGGCACGGGCGCCGATCGACAGCTTGCTGAATTCGCCCGCACGAACGACATGAAAGCGGTGGTCGATCAGATCGTCGCCGAAACCTACGAAGGCTTGCCGGTGGCCGCGTGAAAATGGCAAATCTACGCGATGTGGCAGAGCGCGAACGGCGTTCGCCCGGTGGAAAATATCGCGCCTTCTTCAAGGACATCTCCGTCGCTCTGGGCCGGGAGCCCGCATCGCTGGAGTTAAGGAAACGTCATCCCTTCGATCTCTCGCTCGTCCGCCTGCCGCCGGGCGCGATCCGGTGTCCTTATCATTCGCACGCGGCCGAAACGGAACTTTACCTCGTGGTTTCGGGCGAAGGGGAGGTGCGGGATGCGCAGGATGCGCGCACGATCGTCTGCGCCGGGGATGCCTTCATTTTCCATCCCGGCGAAGCCCATCAGCTTTCGAATCCGGGCGAGAAAGATTTCGTCTATTACGTCATTGCCGATAATCCGCTGGGCGATAGCTGCTATTATCCTGACAGCGGAAAGTGGTCAGTCTGGACCGGCGAGAAAGAGCAGATTATCCAGGGTGCAGCCGTCGACTATTATCTCGGCGAAGAGACGCTCGATCAGCGATGACCGGAGCTTTGCGAGTAAACCGCGCCGAGCTCGCCGTGAACTTCCGGGCCGGTTTCCAACTTTCGCAGCCGCGGATCGGTTTCCGCTTCCTTCGGCGTCGTGCAGGCGCTGAGGAAAGGCAGGGCAAGTCCCAGGACTGACAAAGGTTTCATGGGCGAATCGTTAACGAATAAACCCGAGATATCCTTCATTGTTCCGGCGCATAATGAAGAACGCGAGCTGCCGGCGACCCTCCGTTCCATTCAGCGCGCCGCGGCCGGCATCGCCTACGAAATCGTCGTCGCCGACGATAGTTCGACCGATGCCACCGGGGCGTTGGCGCGCGATTTCGGCGCCCGGGTAGTTTCAATTCAACGCCGCCAGATCGCCGCCGCGCGCAACGCCGGTGCGTCCGCGGCCCGAGGCGACATTCTCGTTTTCGTCGATGCCGACACCCGCATCACTTCCGCGCATCCAGCCGGCGTGCGCGCAGCGTTGGCGGCGGGCTGTGTCGGCGGCGCGACGCGGATCGCGATCACGGAAGAAATTCCGCGTTGGGCGTCGATGTTCATGCGTCTTTTCGCGACGGTTTACTTCGGGCTGAATTTCGGGGCGGGCGCGTTCCTTTTCACGACGCGGGAGAATTTTCAGCGCGTGGGCGGTTTTGATGAAAAATATTACGCGGGCGAGGAAGTTTATTTCTCCCTCGCCCTGCGAAAATTGGGCCGGTTTAAAATCCTGGCTGCGCCCGCATTTACCTCGGGCAGAAAATTGCGGCTCTATACCGGACGCGAGGTCCTGCGGACCAGCGTCACACTCTTGCTCGGCGGTGAGCGGGCACTCCTCTCCCGGCAAAAGCTCGCGCTGTGGTACGATGACAAAGCTCGGGAAACCGCCTGAAATACCTATCGCCAGGCCGCAACAAGGGCACTACCATCCGCTCGCAACACTATGATTAATATTATTTGGCATATCATTGTCGGGTTCGTCATCGGCCTCATCGCGCGCGCAGTCATGCCGGGCATGCAGCACATGGGCTTCCTGACCACGACGCTGCTAGGCATCGTCGGCGGGGTGGTCGGCGGGTTAATCGGACGGCTGGTTTCGCGACCGGAGCCAGGAACGCCGTTTCACATGGCCGGTTTGATCATGTCGGTTGTCGGCGCAATTCTCGTGCTCTTCCTTTACATGAAGCTGGCGCCGGCCTAGCAGGCGAGACACTTGCGGAGCGACATTCTTCAATTAGAATAGGCGCTCTTTATGGCGGAGAATACAGGGACGGCGGAACTCAACGAGTTCCAATTGCACGAGAAGGATACCGGGAGCGCAGACGTTCAAGTCGCGTTGCTGACACGCCGGATCGCGCAGTTGACCGACCATCTCAAGACGAACGCGAAGGACCACTCCTCGCGCCGCGGTCTTTTGAAGATGGTCGCGCAGCGTCGCAGCCTGCTCGATTACCTCAGTCGCGCGAAAAACGAGCGCTACAAAAAGGTGATCGAGAAGCTGAACCTGCGTAAGTAGGTTTCTGCGTTCAAAGCCGAGCAACAAACCAAATCGCAAGACCAGGCCGAATAGGCACCTTGGGTTTTAGGTTTCAGTCCCGCCGCGGGCGGAGTTGACACCTACAATCAGGGTGATCGGCCTGGAGCTTCGCATATCCAGAAAGATACCCATGCAACAGAAGGTCACGGCCCAAATCGGCGCCACCCAAATCTCAATCGAAACCGGCAAAATTGCCAAACTCGCGGACGGCGCCGTCGTCGTCTCCTGCGGTGATACCATGGTGCTCGTTAGCGCCGTCTCGGCCACCGCGATCAAGGAGGGCCAGGACTGGTTTCCGCTCACCGTCGATTATCGCGAAAAGGCGGCCGCGGTCGGAAAATTCCCCGGCGGTTACTTCAAACGTGAAGGTCGTCCTTCCGAGAAGGAAACTCTTACTTCGCGGATGACTGATCGTCCGCTCCGTCCGCTCTTTCCGCAGGGCTATCTTTACGACACGCAGATCATTTCGATCCTGCTCAGCGCCGATGGCGAAAATGATCCAGACATTCTTGCGATCAACGGCGCTTCCGCCGCGCTTTGCGTCTCGGACATTCCATTTAAAGGCCCGATCGGCGCCGTGCGCGTTGGCCGCGTCAACGGCCAGTTCGTTGCCAATCCCACTCACGCGGAGCGCGAACAGAGCGATCTCGATCTGGTTTACGTCGGGACCGAGAACGACGTCATCATGATTGAGGGCGCGGCCAAGGAGTTGCCGGAAGATGAATTCGTGAAGGCGCTCGATTTCGGGCATCAACACGCGCGCGAGATGATTCGTATCCAAACCGAGCTCGCGGCCAAGGTTGGCAAACCGAAGCGTGAGATGCCGCTGATGAACGTGAGGCCGGAACTGCTCGAAGTCGCTTATCAGGTGGCGGGCGATCGGATCGAAGGCGCGCTTTACACCCCGGCGAAAGTCGACCGCAGCAAAGCGCTCAACGCACTGAAGGAAGAAGTGAAGAAAACGATCCTCGAGAAGTATCCTGAGACCGACAATTTTTCGATCTCGCAGGCATTCGATTACGTCCAGAAGAAAGCGTTCCGCATCAGCGTGCTCGACAAACAGAAGCGCATGGACGGACGCGGTTACCAGGATTTGCGGCAGATCAGCTGTGAAGTCGGTGTCCTTCCGCGCGCTCACGGGTCGGCCATTTTCCAACGCGGCGAAACGCAGGCCCTCGCGCTCGCGACTCTCGCGCCGATCGAAGAAGCGCAAATGATCGACGCCTACGGTGGTGGCGAAAATTCCAAGCGCTTCTTGCTCCATTACAATTTCCCGCCGTTCAGCGTTGGCGAGACTGGCCGGACCGGCGGCGCCTCGCGCCGCGAAATCGGCCATGGCGCACTCGCCGAGCGTTCGCTCGAACCGGTCGTGCCGGACGCGAACGATTTCCGTTACGCCATTCGTATC
>JBBSEO010000115.1:0-7230 GCA_038239645.1 Chthoniobacterales bacterium
ATCTCATGGATACTATCTTCCGTTAGCGACACCCGGATGGTATCGCCGATTCCGTCCGCGAGGAGCGAACCGATCCCGATCGCGCTTTTGATGCGCGCATCCTCTCCCTCGCCAGCCTCGGTCACGCCGAGATGAATCGGGTAGTTCCAATCCGCGCCTTCTTCGTTCAGCCGCGCCACGAGCAAACGGTAGGCGTTGATCATCACTTTCGGATTGCTCGACTTCATCGAGAAAACGAAAGCGTGATAGTTGAGATCGCGTGCGATCCGGGCGAACTCGAGCGCGCTCTCCACCATTCCTAACGGAGTATCGCCGTAGCGATTCATGATTCGATCGCTGAGCGAACCGTGATTTGTTCCGATGCGCATCGCGATGCCGCGGGCCTGGCACGCTTTGACCAGCGGCGTGAACCGCTCGCGGATACGCTCCAGCTCTGCGGCGTATTGCTCGTCACTGTATTCGACGATCTTGAATTTTTTCGAGTCGGCGTAGTTGCCGGGATTGATCCGCACTTTCTCGACCCACTTCGCGGCTTCCAGCGCCGCGTCCGGCTTGAAGTGGATGTCGGCCACAATTGGCACGTCGCAGCCGCGCGCGCGCAATCCCTTCACGATGTGTTCGAGATTGGCGGAGTCCTTCACCGTCGGCGCAGTAATGCGCACAATTTCACAACCCGCCTCGGCCAGCTCGATCGTTTGCGCGATCGATGCTTCCGTATCCATCGTGTCACAGGTGATCATCGACTGAACACGAATGGGATTCGCGCCGCCGATGCCTACGCCCCCGACCCGGACTTCCCGCGTTGCCCGCCGCTGATAGCAGTAAGGATCGGAGGTATAATTCATTTCGCGTCCGGCTCGACCCGCACCGCCGTGCCGTAACAAAGCACTTCGATTACGCCCTGCATGATTTCGGTGGCGTCGTAACGCAAGCCGATGATCGCGTTGGCGCCGAGCGCGCGCGCATGATCGAGACATTGCTCCAGCGCATCTTCCCGAGTCTTTTCGCACAAATTTGTCAGCAGCGAAATATTCCCGCCGACGAGCGTTTGCAGACCGGCTCCGATCGTTCCGAAAATGGAGCGTGAGCGCACGATAATTCCCCGCACCACGCCAAAGGTCCTAACGGTCGGATAACCATCGAGCGTAAACGCCGTCGTCGTCATGGAGGTGTTCATCGCTCCAAGTTACCGCAAGCCGGCGAGTTCGCCTATTCCTGCGTCGTTTTCGCCGGCGGCTCGTACTTTTCTAATCTCGACTTGAAGAACGGGATGTCCTGAATGTCGAAAAAGGTGACGTAAAGCATGTAGCCGATAATGAGGACGGCACAGCCGGTCTGCACGATTTCGAGCACGCGTGCATTCACGGGGCGGCGACGGACCGATTCGATCAGCGCCAGGACGATGTGTCCACCGTCGAGCACGGGGAGCGGCAGGAGATTCAAGAGCGCCAGGTTCACGTTCAGAATGACAGCGAACCAAAGTGCGAGCTGCCAGCCATGTTCCGCCGCAAACAGGCGGTAGAGCAGATTCCAAATTCCGACCGGGCCGCTCATGTGCTGCAACTTCACGTCGGACTTCGGCGATGCGACCGCGCCGAGTGTGTTCAACGTGCCGGTGATGCTCTTGTAAACTTGTTCGATCGGCGAGGGATGCGCCATCGACATGCGGCCGCCGGCGTCCCATTGAATCCCAAGTCGCGGCGATTTTTCATTCCCGAGAATGCGTGCCGCCAGCGTGACCGGAAAATCACGCCCGTCGCGAAGAACATTTAACGTCACCGGCTTGGTGCCGTTGGTTTCCAGGAAATCCGCCAGCGCGAGCGGGCTGAACATATGAATGCCGTTATAACTGGTAATGACATCGCCGTCGTGCAATCCAGCTACGCTCGCCGGCGTCTTCGATTGCACCTTCTCGATCACCGCGGTCTGCGCCGGCGCGATCAGCACCTGCCGCACGCTCTTCCGCTGCCAGCCGCGACCCTCGGCCTTGAACGGCACGACGTCGAAGTGCACCAGTTGTCCGTTCCGCTCGATCTCGAATGGAATCGTAGGCCCTTCGCTCCGCAGCACGTTCCAGGTCACGCTGTCGTTCATCCCGGAAAAGCGTTGCACCGGTTTGCCGTCAACATTGAGGATCTTATCCCCCGGCTGCATTCCGGCCTTGGCCGCAGGCGAATCCTTTTCCACGTAACCGATGACCGTGGTCAGGTCGGATTCGCTGACCGGATGCCCGACGACGTAAACCACCGCCGCAAAAGCCAGCGCGAGCAGGAAACTGAAGAGGGGACCGGCAAAGGCGACGATGATTTTATCGAGCGCGGAGATGCGCGGCAGCCGCGCGCGATCGACGTCGGCCCTGCCTTCGATCATGTCCATCGGCGCCAATTGCGGCAAGGCGACGAAGCCGCCGAAGGGTAGCGAACCTAACGAATATTGGACGCCATTGACTGTCTTCTTCCAGAGCGGTTTACCAAACCAGACGCCGAACTTCTCGATGTAGAGCCCGCGCCAGCGCGCCGCCAGGAAATGCCCGATCTCATGCACGACGATGAGCAGATTAAAGAGCAGCAGCACCTCCAGGAGGATGACAATGACGCGCAGAACACTCGTGATCATGACGAAAGATTAGGCCGCGACGAGGCGCTGCGTTTCCGTCCGCGCCCACTGATCGGCGGCCAATATCGCATCGAGGTCGGGCTGCGCAATGCGCTCGTGGCGCTCCATCACTGCCGCCACGGTTTGCCAGATTTTGGGGAAACTCATGCGCTGGGCGAGGAAAGATGAGACGGCGATTTCATTGGCGGCGTTCAATACGGCAGGAAGCGTGCCGCCACTTTCGCCCGCGGTGCGCGCGAGATCGAGCGCCGGGAAATCGCGGTAACGCGGGGTCGCAAATTCCAGTTTGGCCAGCGCGCCGAAATCCAGCGGCGGCAACGAGTTCGGCACCCGCTCCGGCCAGGTCACGGCGTATTGAATGGGGAAGCACATGTCCGAATGCGACAACTGCGCCAGGACGGAACCGTCCGCCATTTCCACCATCGAGTGGATGATGCTCTGCGGGTGAATCACGACCTCGACGCGCTTCATCTCGACGTCGAAGAGCCAGCGGGCCTCGATCATTTCGAGTCCTTTGTTGAAGAGCGTCGCGGAGTCGACCGTAATTTTCGGCCCCATCTTCCAGGTCGGATGTTTCAGCGCTTGCTCGACCGAGATTTTCGCGAATTCATCCGCGGGCATTTCGCGAAACGGTCCGCCGCTCGCGGTCAGAATAATCCGGCGCACTTCGCCTGGCGCGCGTCCGTCGAGGCATTGGAAGATGGCGTTGTGTTCGGAATCGACCGGCAAAACGCGAATGCCTTTGGCGCGCGCCTCGCGCATGACGATCTCGCCCGCCATCACCAGAATTTCCTTGCTCGCCACCGCCAGATCTTTCCCGGCGGCGATGGCCGCGAGCGCAGGCCGTAACCCGCCCGTGCCGACGATGGCGATGAGCACCATGTCGCTCTCGGCCATGGCGGAAATCCCGGTCAAACCTTGTTCACCCGAAAAAATTTGCGGAGCGTATTTCAAGGCCCCGCGCAGATCTTCAATCTTTGTCTCATCCACCAGGCAAACCGCGGCCGGGCGCAACTCGTTAGCTTGTGCGGCCAGCTCCAGCGCCTTGGAGTGCGCGGCCAGGCCGACGATCTCCATCCGATCCGGGATGTCCCGCGCCACTTTCGCCGCGCTTTGCCCGATCGATCCCGTGGCGCCAAGGACGACAACCCGCTTTCGTTTCATCTCCGACAAAACCGGGCTCTACGGCACGCGCACGACCAGACGCAGATAAAAGAAGAGGAGCGGCGCCGTGAACAAAAGGCTGTCGATCAAATCCAGCGCGCCGCCAATTCCGGGCAGGAGCGAGCCGGAATCCTTGACTCCGGCGCTGCGTTTCACGATCGACTCCGCGAGGTCGCCAATGACCGCAGCGAAACCGAGCAGGAGCCCGAGAACGACCGCGTGCGTCCAGCTCAAGGCCGACAAACTTCCTGGCATCAATTTGAATAGCGCCAGGCTGGCGAGAAGGGAAAAAGCCAGTGCCCCGATGAATCCTTCGCGCGTTTTCTTCGGACTAATATGCGGGATCAGTGGATGTTTGCCGAACAGGCTGCCGGTGACGTAGGCGCCCATGTCGCTGAATTTCGTGATCGCGATGCAGTAAAGACAATAGAACTGGCCCATGACCGCGCCCGTGGGCGAACGCGGCACGACATACAGGATCTTCGTCATGAAATTGAAAAGCCAGACGACATAGAGCACACCGAAAAGCGTGTAGGCCATCGTTTGCAGAGGTGCCTCCTCGCGCAGACTGCCGAACATCTGGCGCGCGAACATTGTCAGCAGCATGAAAAGAAGGACGCAGGTTTCGAAATCGTACGAACGCGCCGGGCCCCAGCGTGAAAAGTAATAGAAGCTCCCGACCAGAAGCGCCGCGCCACAGACCATTCCGGTCACCTTGAAGTTCGGCATCTGCCGATGGTCGAGCATGCTGTAGAACTCCCAGAGCGCGATCAGGCTGCAGGCGCTGATCAGTGCCCAAAAGCCGATCTCGAAGCCCGAGAACGCGATCGACAACGCGACCGTCCAGAGCACGAGCGTGCTCAGAAATCGCAGCATGAAAACGGACCGCGTGCGAGCCGGCTTCGGAGAAATGGTGGTCTCGACCGTCACGGGCATGTCGTTCTCATCATCCCGACGAAGCGCACTCTTGTCCATCTGCCATTTCCTTCTTTCCCGCGCACGCGAATAACCTATTTTCCCGCCATGCCAGAAAAGATGCAGGCCATCGTCAAAGCGAAAGCGGAACCGGGACTTTGGCTGGAGGAAGTCCCCGTGCCAGAAGTCGGACCAGACGACGTTCTCATTCGCACGAAAAAAGCCTCCATCTGCGGAACGGACGTGCACATTTATAATTGGGATGCGTGGGCGCAGAAAACCATTCCCATCCCGATGACGATCGGGCATGAGTTCGTGGGCGAGATTGCCGAGATCGGCTCGAATGTGCGCGGCTTTGCTCCGGGCGATCTCGTCGTCGGCGAAGGTCATATTACCTGCGGGCATTGCCGGAACTGTCTCGCCGGCCGCCGCCATCTCTGCCCAAATACCCAGGGCGTCGGGGTAAATCGTCCCGGCGCGTGGGCGGAATACGTCGCCATTCCTGCGACCAACGTGTGGCACGCTGATCCTTCCATTTCCCTCGACGTTCTTTCCTGCTTCGACCCGCTCGGCAACGCCGTTCACACCGCGCTCACCTTCGACCTGGTCGGCGAAGACGTCCTTATCACCGGCGCCGGACCGATCGGCTGCATGGCGATCCCGATTTGCCAGCGCGCCGGCGCCCGCCACATCGTCATCACCGACGTTAATCCGTATCGCCTCGAGCTGGCGCGGAAGATGGCGCCGAAAATTCTGGCCGTGGACGTGGCGAACGAAAAACTTTCCGACGCGATGAAAACGCTCGGGATGAAGGAAGGCTTCGACGTTTGCCTCGAGATGTCAGGCAATCCCAAAGCGTTTGCCGATATCCTCCCAAACATGTTTTACGGCGGCAAAATCGCGCTGCTCGGCATCATGCCTTCGAATGCCTCCATCGATTGGAACGTCGTTGTCTTTCACAGCCTGACCCTGCGCGGAATCTACGGCCGGGAGATGTTCGAGACCTGGTACAAGATGACCGCGCTGATCCAGAGCGGGCTCGATATCTCGCCCGTCATTACCCACCGCTTTCCTTTCACGAAATTCCAGGAAGCGGTCGAACTCGCGAAATCCGGTGAATCCGGCAAGGTGGTGCTCGACTTCGCTACTCGTTAGCTACTTCAAGGTCGCGGCCGCCTGCTCATCGCCCTGCAACTCTAGGACCATTCGCCGGATGTGCTTGTAATCCTGATGGGACGTCAGCCGCCGCAAACTCTCTGCCGGGTCGCCCCATTGCAAAACCTGGATTGATTCATCGCGCGCGCCCCACGCGTTCATCTCGTTCGGCGTCGCCATGTAAAGGTCGATCGTATTCCGCCCGGCCAACGCCCAACCGTAATCGTCGACACGATAAATCTGCCCGGTCGATAACAAGCGGAAGGTCGTTCCCGCCGGCCAGCGCCCCCAGTCCGCTGCTGCGCTTCCGATCCGCGGAGGCTGCGGCCGATTGACCACTACCACCCGCTTACCGTGGACAATTTTCGCCGTCCGCGTCGGCGCGGTGGATAATTCGGCGACCGCCTGGCCTTTTCTCACCCGGCGTTCGCTACCAGGATCAAGCGAGAAGGGCTGGAGCCCGGTCGTGCTTCCGCCCGACGAGGCCACAGCGGTATTTTCCGCCCGGTGAATGGGCGGCCCAGCCGCCTGAAGAACTCCGCCCAGCGCATTGTGATTGGTATATTCCAGATGATCGCTTTCCGTGTGCGTGTAAGCGGTCGTCCTGACCATCTGAAAATCGGATTTTGCGACCGCCGCCTCATACGCTGGCAGCGCGCGCGTGCTCGTGGTCGTCCCGCAGCTGGAGAGAAAAATTGCGCTGGCAACTGCTACGCTGCCAACAAAGAATAGGCGTTGTCGTCGGCGCTCCAAGGCTTCGCCGAACTTATTAACATTAATTCACACGAGGGCAATCCCTTTTCCAGCAGCTGCCAGATGCCCAGCAAAAAGACGCAACCGAGCGCGGCCGATCCACTGAATCTGTCTCGCTTCGCGCCGCGCGACTACGCGCTCGTCGTTCTCCTGGCCCTCGTTCTCCTTACGACGACATTCATTCGTTTCCGGCTTCTCTCCCTCCCGCTCGAGCGCGATGAAGGCGAATACGCCTACGCCGGCCAGTTGATCCTGCATGGCGTTCCACCCTATCAGCTGGCCTACAACATGAAGTTCCCGGGCACCTACGTGTCGTATGCGGCGATTATGGCCCTCTTCGGCGAAACGCCGTCAGGTATTCACTTCGGCTTTTTCCTGGTGAACTTGATGACCATCGGCCTGGTCTTTTGTCTGGGGCGTCTCCTCATCGGCGCGGAGGGCGGATTGGTCGCGGCAGCATCCTATGGCGTCCTGTCTCTCAGTCCGACTGTGTTCGGACTCGCCGCTCACGCCACGCATTTTGTCATTTTCTTCGCTCTCGCTGGCCTGGTCTTAATCCTCGGCCGTCGCCGCCTGGTCTTGACCTTTCTCGGCGGAATCTGTCTCGGGCTGGCAGTGTTAATGAAG
>JBBSEO010000116.1:0-7135 GCA_038239645.1 Chthoniobacterales bacterium
CGTGAAACGCGCAGAAATTTCGCGGCGCCCGCCCTCGTTTGCGGATCGATGCCAAAGAACCCAAGGCGACGAAAGATGCGATAACGTCGGAGGCTGTGGGCATCGATTGGGCCGAAAGATTTTTGCGCCGGAAAGAAACGGTCAGCCAGAAGGAGGAGGAGAAGGGGATCCCACCACGATGGATGGTTGGTGAAGACAACCCGGCAGTCAGAATAATCATGGAAACTTTCCCGCAGGAGCCGGACGGTGTGGAAGTGACTCGTTAGTTCGCGCCGCGCGATCTCGAGGAAGAAACGGTGGCGAAGCGGCGAGATCGCGGGAACCTCCGACATGCACTCGACGGGGCGGTTGGAAGTTCCTGTGAGCGAGAGTGCGTTCACGCTACTTCGAGTTCCTGGGGTGGCGTGAGCGCGCTGCGAAAATCCTGGTCGAGCGCATCGGCCGCGATCCAGCCGGACATCAGCACCATCGGCATGCCGGGGCCGGGATGGGCGGCGCCCCCGCACAAGTAGAGGTTACGAAAGTCGGGACTGCGATTGTTCGGTTTGAACGCACCGGTTAACCGACCGTGGCTGGCGATTCCGTAAATGGCGCCGTTCAGAACACGATAACGCTCGTGAATATCCTGCGGGGTAAGCGCGCGCTCGACGACGATCTCTTTTTCGAGGTCGACGCCCGTAGTGCTCTTCATTTTGTCGAGAATGACACGCCGATAACGGGGGAACATTTCGCGCCAATCGTGCCGCGGCCGCAGAGACGGCGTGTGCACCAAAATGTAGAGGGCCTCCCCGCCGGATGGCGCCACGTTGGGATCCGAGACAGACGGCGCGCAGACGTAGCAGGTGGGATCCGGCGCGGGATCGCCGCGACGATAGATGGAATCGAATTCTTCGTGCGGATCGCGCGAGAAAACGAAATTGTGATGGAGCAACTCCGGGCAGCGCCGCCGCAAACCGAGATACAAGACTACGCCTGAGCAGGCGGGTTCGTATTTGCGCCGGCGATCGAAACTCCGCACGCCGCCGAGCAATTCGCGGTGGGTACGCACGGAATCGGAATTGGAAACGATGGCGTCGAAATCGAAGCATTCTCCGCTTTCCAATTCAAGGCCGCGCACGGTTTTGTACTCGCGTCGAATTTCCCGCACGGTTTCCCCGAGGCGAAATTCGACGCCAAGCTCGACCGCCAATTTCTCGAGAGCGGCGGGAATCGCGCCGGTCCCACCGCGCGGATACCAGATCCCTTCGCTGGTCTGCATGTGCGCAACGCCGCAGAGAATGGCAGGCGATTGATCAGGCGCCGAGCCGAGGTATTGCGCAAAGTGGTCGACCATTTGTGCGACGCGTTTATCGCGCAGGAAGGAACGAACGGTGCCTCCGAAAGTCCGGCCGAGGCGCATCGCGCGAAGATCGTGCAACGTGCCGGCTTCGGTCATCTGGCGAGCATCAAACATGTCGCGCAGACCTCCGATCGGGCGATAAAAGAACCACTTTTCCGAAATGCGATGTTGGGCCGCGGCGAGCTCGAGAAACTTCCGGTAGCCGACGGTTGTCCGCTCGTCCGCGCCGAACTCTCCCAGCGCCTGCGTCATCGAATTTTCATCGGCGACCAGATCGAGCGTGCTGCCGTCGTGGAAGAACGAACGCCATTGCGGATCGATTCGGATGAGGTCGAGATAATCATCGAGATCGCGATTGGCCTCGGCAAAAATGCGGCGGAGGACGGAGGGCACGGTGAGGATGGTCGGGCCCATATCGAACCGGAAACCGCGTTCTTCCCAGACCGCCGCTTTCCCGCCGCTCCACGTGTTCTGATCGAAAATGGTGACGCGGTGTCCGCGCGCCGCGAGGGTGCAGGCCGCGCCGAGGCCGCCTAAACCAGCGCCGATCACGCCCACCGTCATTGTGTTTTGCGTCCCACGCGCATCAGCTTCCACAGACCGCGCCAGCGCCGGCCCCATCCGCCGGCGTGAAAGGTTTGCAGCAGCGCGGCGACAGCCTCCTCATCGCCGACGCGCGGCGGCTCCAAATGACGCAAGCGTCGCGCCCTCGTCCAGGTCACGACATGCGCATGGGTCATCTCGCGCAATCCTTCCGCGCCTCGAGTATAACCAAAGCCGCTGGCACGAATTCCGCCGAAAGGAATTCTCGGATCCGCGCTCGGGACGATGAGGTCGTTGATCGTGACAAGGCCGGTCGGCAGCGTCTCGGCCAGTTGGCGCGCCGTCATTTCATCGCGGCTAAAGATTGCGGCTCCGAGTCCAAATTCTTCTTCGCTCGTGAGCGCGATCATTTCCGCATCGTCGTCGACCGCGGTGACGGGCAAATAAATTTCACCACGGCGCAAACGCTGGCGCAGCTCTTCGCAAATGGCGTTGTGGGCGAAAATCGCCCGCGGCACCAGGCAGGTGTTCCCGGCATTGAGCGGGAGTGCGAATGCGAGGCAATCGACGACCCGATCAAGCTCGGCGTCGTGGCGGACATAGACATTATCGGCGCCGGATAATTCCATCACGCTCGGGACGTTTGTCTGCGCGAGAAGTCGAAGGACTTCACGTCCGTGAGCGGACGAGCCGGTGAAGACAACTTTGTCCACGCCAGCACGAATACACTCGGCCGCGGCTTCGATTTTCTCCGGCAGGAGAACGAATAGGGCCGGGTCGAGTCCGGCAGCAGTCATCAATTCACGAAGTTCTCGCAAAGGTGCCGTGCAACCCGGCGCTGGTTTTACGCAGACGGCGTTGCCCGCGGCGAGGGCGTGGAGAAGTTGGACCGCGGGAAGGAAGAGCGGGTAATTTTGCGGCCCGATTACGAGAATGACGCCGAAGGGCCGCCGTTGAATTTCGAAGCGAGTTCCGCCCAGGCATGACGGCCGGGACTGGCGAAAATTTTCCGGGCGCAAAATGCGCTGCGCTGCCTTTTCGAGAAATCGACAGGCTTCGAGTAGCGGGACGATTTCCGAGGTCAACGTTTCGCGAAGCGGTCGACGTTTGGTTTCGGCGGTGATGCGCGCGAGGTCGAGCGCGCGATCGGCCAGCACCGCTCGGAGATTTCTGAACCAGCGGCACCGTTGGCGAATACCAAGTCCGGACCACGCTTGCTGCGCCTCCCGCACCGGTGTGAGCAAATCCAGGCGCGGTGGAATTTTTTCGGTCGCGATCGCAATCATTTGGAAAGAGGAAGCGGCACGTCGGCCATCGCTGCCGGCGGCGTAATGCCGAAGTCCGCGCAGAGCAGGCGAGTGCTGATGCGGGCGGACTCGAAGATCACGGGCAGGCCGCTGCCGGGATGAGTTCCGCCGCCGACGAGGTAGACATTGCGAATGTCTTCGAACCGATTGTGCGGTCGCAGGTGAAGCAATTGCCGAAGATTGTGGGCAAGATTGAAAGTGGCGCCGAGATGGATTTCGTAACGCTGATCCCAATCGGCGGGCGTCAGGACGCGCTCAAAACAGACGCGGCGCTCGACATCTTCGAAACCCGCCTTGGCGATCTGCGCCAGCACCAGCTTGCGGAAAGCGGCACGGTCGCGCTTCCAGTCGACGTTCGGATGCTGGTGAGTCACGGGCGCTAACAAGTAAAGCGTGCTCATGCCGCGCGGCGCCAGCGAATCATCTGTCACGCTCGGATTCTGAATATACACCGAAGGATCGGATGAAAGAGTGTGGGTGGTTTCGATCTCGTGCAGATTCCGCTCGTAGTCGGAGGAAATGTAAACGTTATGATGGGGCAGTCCGTCAAAGCGGCCCTTGAGCCCGAGATAGATCATGAAGGTTGAGCAGGAGAATTTTTTGCGCGCGATGTTGGCGTCGCGCCATTTGCGGCGATCGCTGTTCGCGACCAGGCGGGTCATGGCCCGCGCAAAATCAGCGTTCACCACCACCGCGTCGGCGCGATAACGGCCCCGCGCCGTGAGCACGCCGACAGCGCGGCCGCGATCGACGAGCAAGCGCTCGACCGGTTCGTCGAGATGAAATTCCACGCCGAGACGGCGCGCGGTCGCGGCGAGGCGCTGCGTGATCGCGCCGCAACCGCCGCGCGGGTGGAAGACGCCGTACTCATATTCCAGAAACGAGAGAATCGAGAACAGACTCGGACAACGAAACGGCGACATGCCGAGATATTTCGCCTGGAAGGAAAAGGCGAGACGAACGCGCGGATCGGAAAAGAATTGCCGCAGATGCTGATCGATTGAACGAAACGGCTGCAACGCCGGCAGTAATTTTAGAATTCGCGCGTCGAGGAGATCACGCCAGCTTTCGAAGGGATTTTCGAGGCAGGGCTGCATCCGCGCGAGCTTGGCGCGGTTGATCTCGAGGAAACGGGCGAAACCGGGTGCGTCGCGCGGCGCGAGGCGCGCAATTTCCTGCTCCATGCGGGCAACGTCCCCGGAACAGTTCAGTTCGCCGCCGCCGCCAAAGATGAGGCGATATTGAGGATCGAGGCGAATGAGTTCGAGTTCCTGCGCGAGCGAACTTCCCCCGGCCCGAAAGATTTCGTCCAAGACGCGCGGATAAAGAAAAAAAGTCGGCCCAAGATCGAAGCGGAACCCGTCGGCCTCGATCGTGGAAGTGCGACCGCCGACAAGAGGAAGGCGCTCGATCACGCGCACGCGCACTCCCGTCGAGGCGAGCAAAACCGCCGCAGCCAGACCGCCGGGGCCGGCCCCGATAACGATGATTTCGCGTGTGCCGGGACGGGCAGGACGAGCGGCCGATTGCATGGAGATTCCGGCGTGAGTTTCGTTTGTAAACGCCCGGCGGATTCACTTTTCCGCGGCTCTTTCCCCAGAAACCAAAGCGGGTATGTTCCGCGCCTATGACCGATCAATTGCTGGCCGGAAAGACCGGCGTCGTCTTCGGCGTCGCGAACAAGCGCAGCATCGCCTGGGCGATCGCGAAGGCGTGGGCGGGCGCGGGCGCGCGTCTGATCTTCAATTACCAGGGCGAGCGGCTGAAGGACAATGTCGGTGAGCTGGTGAGCGAGTTTGGACCGGAGACGCCGCTCTGGCCGTGCGACGTGGCGCGAGACGAAGAGATCAGCGCATTTTTCGAGAAGGTGAAAGGCACGACCGAGCGCGTCGATTTCCTGCTGCACTCGGTCGCATTCGCGCCGCGGGAAGCATTGCAGGGCGAATTTTTGAACACGAGCCGGGCGGCGTTCGCGACGGCGCACGACATCAGCGCCTACTCGCTGGTGGGATTGACGCGAGCGGTCACGCCTTTAATGACGAACGGTGGCAGCATTGTTGCGATGAGCTACTACGGCGCGGAGAAAGTTGTGCCCGGGTATAACGTGATGGGCGTAGCAAAAGCTTCGCTCGAGGCTAGCGCGCGGTATCTCGCGCAGAATCTCGGACCGAAAAAGATCCGGGTGAATTGCATTTCAGCCGGACCGATGAATACGCTCGCGGCGCGCGGCGTCAGCGGTCTTTCGGAGATGATGAAGCATTATGAGGAACGCGCGCCGCTGCGTCGCTCCTGCACCGCGGACGAACTGGGCGCAACCGGATTATTTCTGGCTGGCGACGGCGCTGCGGGCATTACCGGTCAGACGATCTACGTCGACGGCGGTTACCAGATCATGGGGATGTAGCGAACGTTCGTCGCTGCATACGCAACTTTGAAAGATGAGCTGATTTCGCTGCTCGGAAGCGAAGCGGTGAGTGACGATCCCGCGGTCCTGGCCGACCACGCGGGAGACAAATGGTTCGCGCACGAAACGCCGGAACTGGTCGTCTTTGCCCGGTCGAGCGAAGACGTGAGCCAGCTCCTGCGTTTCGCGAACGACCAACGCGTGCCGGTGACCGCGCGCGGCGCGGGCTACGGCTACGTGGGAAGTTGTGTCCCAGAGCGGCGAGGGATTGTCCTGTCATTGGCGCGGATGCGGCGGATCAAGGAAATCCATTTTGCAGATGCGATCGCGATCGTGGAGCCTGGGGTCATCACCGCTGAGCTGCAGCGCGCGGCGCGCGCGGAGAAACTATTCTACCCGCCGGACCCTGCCAGCTTCGAACATTGTACGCTTGGCGGGAATATCGCGACGAACGCCGGTGGTCCGCGTTGTTTGAAATATGGCGTGACACGAAACTACGTCGCCGGACTCGAGGTAGTGCTTGCGAATGGCGACGTCCTGCGCACGGGCGGTCGCGTGCACAAAAACAAAACCGGGTTCGATTTGATCGGCTTGTTCGTAGGTTCGGAAGGAATGCTCGGCGTTGTCACCGAGATCACGCTCAAGCTGCTGCCGCGGCCGCCGGCGCGGGCAACTTTATCCGCTTCGTTCGCTTCCATGCGTGAGACCGCGGCGATGGTGCAGGAAATTTTCCGGGAAGGATTTCTGCCGTCGTCGGTTGAGATCGCGGACAAATTCACCCTCGAAGCGGCGCGGCACGATTCCGCTGCGACACATGTGCCGCCGGGGAACGCGCACCTTCTGGTGGAAGTGGATGGACAGCCGGAGACAGTCCGGTTGGAAATGGAGAAATTGAGCGCGCTCGTGCGCGGTCGCCAGCCGCTGGCGGTTGAAGTGGCGACGAAAGAAGAGGAATCGGAAGCGCTTTGGGCTTTGCGGCGCCAGTTCAGCAATTCACTGCGTGCGACCGGGTTGACGAAATTGAACCAGGACATTGTCGTGCCGCGCAGCCGACTGGTCGATCTCATCACTTTTGCCGAAGCACTCTCGGCGCGGACTCATTTCCCGATCGCCTGTTTCGGTCATGCGGGTGACGGCAACGTCCATGTGAACATCATGGCTGATCGATTCAACCGCGAGTCGACCGTGCGCGAGCAAGTGCAGAGCGCGCTCGATGAATTGTTCGCGCAGGTCCTGGCGTGGGGCGGAGTGATTACGGGCGAACACGGCATCGGCTTGGCGAAGAAGCGCTGGTGGCCGGAGGCGACTAACGAGGTTTCGCGCTCCGTGCACTATCTCTTGAAGAACGCGCTCGATCCGAACGGGATTTTAAATCCCGGAAAATTTCTTTGAGCGCGAATTTCAGTTCGCAAATTCGGCGTAGATCGCGCGGTGATCGCTGGAACTGCGCGAAGTGGGAATAACGCTCGCCTTTTGTAATGTGAGGCCGCGATAGAAAACGTGATCGAAACAGGCGGCGGGAAAAAGCTTGTCGGGCGGAAG
>JBBSEO010000117.1:0-7104 GCA_038239645.1 Chthoniobacterales bacterium
CCGTTTCTTTCCGGCGCAAAAATCTTTCGGCCCAATCGATGCCCACAGCCTCCGACGTTATCGCATCTTTCGTCGCCTTGGGTTCTTTGGCATCGATCCGCAAACGAGGGCGGGCGCCGCGAAATTTCTGCGCGTTTCACGCGAGCTTCTGGCGGACTCGGAGAATATGCTTTGGTTGACCCCGGAAGGAACGTTTCGAGATGAGCGGGCGCGGCCGGTGACCTTCGAGCGTGGCCTCGGTCATCTTGCGGCAATCGTCCCGCCGACAAAGTTTCTGCCCGTCGCGATCGAGTACGATTTTTGGAACGAGAAACGCCCGGAGGCGCTCGTCGCTTTCGGAAAGCCGGTGACAAACGAAAATCCCACCGACGCCGATCTCCTCACGCAGCGCTTCGCGCGCGCGCTGGAGAGGACCCAGGATGTGCTGGCGAGCGCGGCGCAGCGTCGGGAACCGGCAGAATGGGAAACGTTATGGCGGGGACACGTTGGGACATCCCCGCTTTATGATCTTTGGCGCCGCGCGGTCAGTGTTGTTCGAGGCGAGAGGTTTTCCGCTGGTCACGAAGAGACATGACGATTTTCCTTCTCGTCGCCCTAACCTGCACCGCGTTGCCGGCCATTCTTTTCTGGCGAAATCTCCGCGTCTTCGCGCCAGCGGCGTCGGCGCCAAACACCGAAGCGGCTGATGTCTCGATCCTAATTCCGGCGCGGAACGAAGAAGAGAATATCGAAGCCGCTGTCCGCCGCGCGCTCGCCAATGCCTGCACTGAGGTGGTTGTCCTCGACGATCAGTCGCAGGATCGGACCGCGGCAATCGTGCGTGGGATCGACGACGCGCGCGTGCGTTTACTCGAAGGCCAATCTTTGCCATTCGGCTGGTGTGGAAAAAACTTCGCAGCTGCGCAGCTCGCCGGGCACGCCCGCGGCGAATATTTTCTTTTCGTTGATGCTGATGTTCGGCTCGCGCCAGATGCCACCGCCCGCCTGGTCGCCGAGGCGAAGGCGCGCGACGTGCAACTCGTTAGCGGAATCCCACGGCAAATTACGGAGACGCTCTTCGAGAAAATGTTGGTGCCACTCATCCACTTCGTTCTCCTGGGTTTTCTCCCGATCGCCCGGATGCGATCCTCGCGCGCGCCAGCCTACGGAACGGGTTGCGGCCAGCTTCTTTTCGTTTCGGCCACGGCCTACCGCCACAGCGGTGGTCATGCTTCGTTCGCGGATCGACTGCACGACGGGTTAGAACTGCCCCGCGCTTTTCGGCGGGCCGGATTCAAAACCGATCTTTGTGACCTGACCGATCTCGCAGACTGCCGAATGTACCGAAGCGCTGGGGAAGTCTGCCGCGGTTTCACCAAGAACGCTCATGAAAGTCTTGGCGCGCCCAGCCGGATCCTGCCCACGACAATTTTTTTAGGCAGCGCGGTCCTGCCGTTTTTCCTCCTTCTCCAGCCTCAGAAATTGAGCCTCTTCCATTTCTCGTTAGCGATGATCACCGCCGCGCTCGCACTCTGGCCGAGATTGCTCGCCCGGGCGCGTTTCCAACAGCGGTGGATCTCCGTTCTCCTCCACCCGGTTGGTCTTACGCTTCTTCTAGGAATGCAGTGGGTTGGGCTCGTTCGTTATCTCACGCGTCGTTCAACGTCCTGGAAGGGCCGAACCTATTCGACGCATCCGGACAAAGCCGAGCCACCCGTGATTCCGATGCGAACACCGGACCCGATCGAATCTGCGCTGTAATAATCGCCGGTCTAGCAGGCGATCGCGTGACGCTGGCAAACGCCGCTGAGCAGATTCCATAGCGAATCGAGGATGCGTTGCGCTGCTCCCTTGACCGCGGCAAAATTCTCATCGGTGACCAACCGGCGGAGCATCGCGCGCTCGACCGCAGCATGCTCGCGGTCCGCCTGCTCGTGCACGGTGAAGTATTCATAGGCACCCGGATCTTCGAATCCGTAAAACTTTCGCAAGCCGTCGATCTTTGATTTCGAGACTTCAGGAATCTGGCTCTCGTAGGCATAAAGCGCGGCCAATCCACTGGCCATCGTCTCGCCGCCACAGACGGCGCGAAACGTTTCGATTAGTGACTGCGTTTCCGGCTCCATCGCCGCGTTCGTCTTCGCTCCCAACGCGCGAGCAAACTGCTGCCATAATTCCGGATGATTCGGGTCACCCGTTTCCTCGTCGATCAAGTTTGCCAGGATCTGTCGACGCGCCGGCTGGTCATCGCATCTCGCGTGCACGGCCGAGAGATAAGTCGGGAAGGCGGCGACGTGATGGTAATATTGCCCAGCGTAATCCTGAAGGGCGGCGTGGCTCAGCTCACCTCGTGTCCATGCGAGGTAAAATGGATGCGCGAGCAAATGCCGGCCCGCGATGAGTTCGTCGATTGCCTGCAGATGATCCTTCATGAGCGCGAGCTTGGGCGGCACGCCGCCGACTTTCCACTAAAATTGGCGTCTAAACTTTCGTGAGAGAGTGACGAATCCCGTCCAAAATCGATCGCGTTAGTCCAAGATCGCTCGATCTGCTCGCAGGTGCGGCGAAGGGACAATGCAGCTAGGATAGCGGATGACGACGTTGCGCCTTTGCGTGTTGCTGCTCATCACCCTTCCCGGAATCGCGTTGGGACGGGACGCCCGGGAACAGCAGCGCATTGATTTTCTTCTCGAGTCTGTCGGCAAGGCGAAAGGGATCGTGTTCATCCGCAGTGGCTCGGAATACCGCGGAGCGGAAGCGGAAAACATCTGCAGATGAAGCTCAACTACGGCGGCGAGAGAATCAAAACCGCGGAGCAGTTCGTTGAATACTGCGCCACCGAATCTTCGGTGACTCATCGCAAATATCAGGTGCGGCTGGCGGACGGAAAGACGGAGGAAGCCGCGATTTATTTCAACGGTTTGCTGCGCGACTGGGCACCGGAAAAGCACTGATGGTCTGAGAATAGCTACGAGGGGCGGAGTGAGGAAGATTTTCACTTGGCCTTTCGCCGCGCTCGCTGCCGCCAGGCCTCCTGGCGAGTTGCGCCCAGGAAGGCAAAGTGGTGACGCAGGAAGTCGTTTCGCGCTCTTCAGCGGCTTCTCCGCATTTTCGTCAAGCCACCGGCTCACTCCTCGGCGGAAATTTCCTGCCGGGAAATAGCATTACCACGCTGGTGAATGGCCGGGAAATTTTCCCGGCAATGTTAAGCGCGATTCATTCGGCGAAGCAGACGATCAATTTCGAAACCTACATTTTCCGGGACGGCGAAATCGGGAGACAATTCGCGGCCGCGTTGGCCGAACGTGCGCGGGCGGATGTGAAGGTAAATGCGATTTTGGACGCGCAAGGAACGGCGAAAATCGGCTCCCCTAACACGGAAATGATGCGGGCGGGCGGCGTGCAAATCGTGAAATACCATTCCATTGCCTGGCTCGATCCGCGCCGGTTCAACAATCGCACCCATCGCAAACTGATGATCGTGGATGGCCGCGTGGGTTTCATCGGTGGCGTTGGGATCGCCGATGAGTGGCTCGGGAACGCCGACTCGGTGAAGCATTGGCGGGATAACCACTACCGCGTCACCGGTCCCGTCGTGGCTCAATTGCAGGCCGTCTTTATCGACAACTGGCTGAAGACGCGCGGCGAGGTTCTGCAAGGCCCGGAATACTTCCCGGCTCTTTCCCCGACTGGTCCCTACACGGCCCAGGCGTTCAAGAGTTCGCCACGTCAGGGAAACCTCGATCTGCGCGTGATGTATTTGCTCGCGATCGCCTCCGCGCAAAAAAGTCTGCTGATTGAGAACGCGTATTTCCTGCCGGACGACTTAGTGCGGAGGGAGTTGGTCGACGCCGCACGGCGCGGAACGAAAATCGAGATCGTGGTTCCGGGCGAGCACATCGATCAAAAAGCCGTGCGAAAAGCATCGCGAAAGCACTATCCAGAACTGCTCAAAGTCGGGATTCGCATCTACGAATTCGATCCCATAATGGTGCACGTGAAGTTGATGATCGTGGACGGCGCGTTCGTCTCCGTCGGTTCGGGAAATCTTGATCTCCGTTCGATTCGCCTGAATGAAGAAGCGAATATGAACGTGCTGAACAGCAGCTTCACCGCGGAGCAGGCCCGATTGTTCGAGCGGGACAAGGCGCGCGCACGGCAGATAACACTGTCGGAGACGGGAAACCTTAGTTCTCTCGATCCGGTGCAGCAGAGCGCGAGCGTGCTGGCGCCGGAACTCTAATTTGTCGCGCGCACTTGCGCGCGACGAACAAGCCGAATGCCATCGCACCGTCGGCATAAGCCTGCTCCATCAGCGGAAACGATTCGACGAAACGCCGGGTCGAAGCGCCGGTAAACCGAACCAGTTGTTTGATCGGCGCGCGGGCCGCGAGCTGGCTGCATTCCGTCCAGGTTCGCTCGACGTGACGAGTGATGTCGTCCGCCACTTCCACGTCGAGTCCCGCTTCCTCCATCCATCTTCGGTAATCGCTCAGGCCGTCGAGACTCGCGCTCAACATCGCCGTTCCAATCTCCCGAACCAATCGCTCTTCTTCCGGCGAGGCTGAACCACCATCGCGGCGCAGCCAGGCGCAGACCGCCAGTTTCCCGCCGGGTTTCAGCGCGCGAGCGCAACGGGCGAAGAAATCCGCCTTGTCGCGAAAATGCTCGCTGCTTTCCATGATCCAAATGAGATCCACGCTTTCGGCGATCGGTCGCCATTGATTGGCGTCGACGAGCTCGAAACGAGCGCGCGCACTCAGGCCACGCGCTTTCGCGGTCCGCGTCGCCAGCCGCGCTTGCACCGGACTGATGGTGTAGCCGGTGACATCGCAGCCAAAATATTTTGCCAGCCAAAGAGCCGAGCCCCCGAGGCCGCAACCGATATCGAGCACGGTGGCGCCGCGCGGCACCCGAGCCGCGAGCGCGAGTTCCTCCATTAAACGAACCTGAGCCTGGGCCGGTGTCCGGCTGCGCTCATCCCAGTAGCCGTGATGAATGTGTTCGCCCCAAAAAAACCGATAAAAGCGCGAAAGCCGATCGTAATGCTCGCGGATATAATCGATCTCGACGGGAAAATTGGCGCTCATCCCATTCAAGCGGCGTAGGCGTAAACGCGCCGCAGGTTGTATTCGAGCAAACTCGCCGGCAACGCATTCGCCACGAAGCGGCGGCCCCGAACAAGAATCGGACTGCCCCATTGACCGACGCGACCGATCCAGCGCGATCGCTTTTGCAAAGCGCGGGTGCGTGCGAGCCGCAATGATTCGTAACGGCGGAGCGCGGCCGTGAGGGTGAGTTCATCCGCCACACACCGCGCCAAGACCAGCGCGTCTTCCAGCGCCATTCCCCCGCCCTTCTGTTCGCCATCGTCAAAACTTGAAAAACTATGCGCCAGGTGGATGCGGTTCCCCGGAAATGCGGTGAGCAGCGCTTGCAGCAAATCGCGCCGGCGGAGGCAGACCGCAGGAACCTCAAAGCGTCCGAGCGCGAGATCGAGCAGAGTTTTCCCGCGGTAATCGCGCACGAGAAAATTCGTGTTCGCGCCGCTCTGCGCCACGACTCGATCGAGCAGACCGAGTTCGCGCAAAACGCGCGTCGCATTGGGCCATAGCATCATCCCCGCGCCAATTTCACGCAGCGCGTCCGCCTTTTCGTAGATGGCTACATCGACGCCGAGCTGACTCAAGGCCACCGCCGCAGCGATTCCGCCGATACCGCCGCCAACAATTCCTATGCTCTGCTGTTGCATCCCCCGGTTTCTTCGTAGCCGTCGCGAGGAGATTGATTACCCTCGCGGCACCCTGATGTCTTCGACCAGATCTTTGACCACCTGTTCATCGCACACTGATTTATAGGCGTCACCTGACAATGCGCTGATTCGCGTTCGCCATCGTCGAAAGATCAGCGCATTGATTCAAATGTCCTCCCGGAAAACGGCGCCGCCCGAAAGCAACGGGCATCCGAGCTATCGGAATCCGGCGGTGCGCCGCTGGATGCGCAAACTCTGGGGTCGAGGACTGCGAGAGAATTGGCGCGCCTTTCGACCGGCCTCGGCAAAGCCTCAACCCGCGCTTTGGTCCGACGCCGAGCTGACCGCCGCCTGGCTCGGTCATGCCACCGTCCTGATCATTTTTATGGCGTCCGCATCCTCGCCGATCCCATTTTTTTCGCGCGCATCGGCGTTCGAATTCCTCTCGTCGCCACCATCGGGCCAAGACGCCTGACGACTCCGGCTCTGGCCGTTAAGGAACTTCCGCCCATCGATCTCATTCTTCTGTCGCACGCGCATTTCGATCACTTCGACCTGCGCTCCCTTCATCGTTTCGGGAGAAAAACGCAGGTCATCACCGCGGCGCGCACGCGCGATCTGTTACGTTTTACGCGTTTGCGCCAAATCACGGAGCTCACCTGGAACGAGAGCCGCGAGATCGCTTTCGCGGCCGGGCCGCTGAAGGTCACCGCCTTTAAGGTCAAACATTGGGGCGCGCGAATGCATTTCGATCACGACCGCGGATACAATGGCTACGTGCTGGAGCGGAGTGGACACCGCGTTCTTTTCGGCGGCGACAGCGCATTCACTCCCGATTTTGCGGCGCAGCAGCGCGAGCGTCCCGTCGATCTCGCGATCGTGGCGATTGGTTGCTACGATCCGTGGATTGCGAATCACGCGACGCCGGAAGAAGCGATTCACACGGCGGCAATGACCGGGGCGCGATTTATCATGCCAGTCCATCACCAAACTTTCCGTCTGAGCTTCGAACCGTTGACCGAGCCGATCGAACGCTTTGTTGCGGCGCTACAGGAAACGCCGGAGAAAATTGCGCTGCGGCAGATCGCCGAGACATTTGTTCTACCGCGAGACTAACACTGCCCGGTTGCAGGCCGATCCATGCGGCCGAAGCTGCGGTTGCGGATTTTACCCGGGCGATGAAATCGTTTTTCAAAATCGGACTGCTGGCGATCGTTCTCGCCGTCGCAGAAAGCGCGGTCGCGAGCGAAACGTATCGGATCGATCCCGCGCACTCGGTTATCGGATTCAGTGTGCATCAACTTTTCGGCACCACGAAGGGAACTTTCACGCGCTTTACCGGCACGATCGAGCTGGACCGCGCGCATCCGGAA
>JBBSEO010000118.1:0-7066 GCA_038239645.1 Chthoniobacterales bacterium
GCCCACCAGCCGACACGGCGAACTTCTTCCTGCCCGAAGATTTTGGGGAAAAGAAAAATGAGCGGCAGGTGAAAAAAGTCTGATCGAAAACCGTAACCGGAAATCATCAACGCGCGCGAAAGCGGAAGGAAGCGCTGGAGAACGAAGATGGCAACAAACCAGGAAACGAAGCCCAGAATCACAATCGAAGTGACAAAAACATTCCGCGGCCAAAGCCCGGCGCGCAGGGCCAGAAGGTAGATGAGGAGAGCTATCGGATCCCGGATAATCAGGAGCGGATTTGATAGGCTCGGCGCCACCCATTTTCGCAGCGCGCCTTCGCTTACCAGCAGCACGAGATAAAGCCAGAACAACCAGCGGATCCGGCGAATGGTCGCGGCTTCTTCGGTCATCATGGGTTCGATTCGTTTAATACTTCCCGCGCCAAAGCAATTACGTCCTGCCGGTAAAGGTCCCAGGGACGCGCGGCCGCTTTTCTGCGCGCGGCCTCCTGCATCGCCCTCGCCGCCGCGCGATTCCTGACGAGGAACTCAAGCTTTTCCGCAATCGCCTCACTGTCTCGCACCGAGACGAGAAACCCATCGACCCCATCCTCAATCAGGTCAGGCCCGGCGGTATGCGGGGTCGTGATCACCGGCGTGCCCTGAGACATCGCTTCAGTAATGACGAGGCCAAAGCCTTCGAACAAGGAAGGAAAAACGACGACATCGTGCTCCCTCATTTCCCGCAACATGACATCATGCGAAACGGTCGGCAGCCACCGGTGCTTCGTGACAGCGCGATTGAGAGGCACGCAATCATCCACAACTCTTCGTCCAACAAAAGAAACCTCGATGGAATCATCATTCAGCAAATCGAGCGCGCGTAGGAAATAGCAAATTCCCTTGCGCTGTCCGAGGCTTCCGGCAAAGAGCACCCGAAGTTTCGCCGACGGCGTCTTCGATTTTCCCGCGACCACCGGCGGCGCTCCGTACGGAATCACACGAATCGCAAGGCCAGAATCAGCCTCCGCGAGGGTCGTCTTGGTAAAGCTACTCGCCACGACAACACAATCAGCCAGGCCAAGCTCCTCCTCCTTCCGTCGCAGCTTCTCCGAACTATCGTTCATTCCGGTTAGGGTCATGGCCCATTCCGGCTCCCGTTCCGCTTCTTCGGCAAAAATTCTCTGCGCTGCTTTCCAATAGCCGATCGGCAGGTCGTAAATACATTTGATTCCGCGCGCCTTCGCCGCGCGAAACGTCGCCAGCGCGCAATCCTCGTACCCATAGAAGCCTCGGGTTGTCGCGGCTAACTGACGGGCAACCGTCTCGTCGAGACCTCGCGAAACGGTGTCAATCGAGACTGGGCCGCCCAGTAATCGCACGAGCTCCAGCGCAGGATAGGCTTTCGTTTTTGCACTCACTCCCCCTGGGTACGACCGGCGCGATAGGAGCGAACGCGCCTTCTCGGGAAGGAGATGATGGACCAGGCCGGCTTCATCCCAGTTAATCGTGGTAAAAAAACGCTCCAGGAGACTCGCGTCGTCCAAAGCCTGGCCTACCTGGCGCACGTTTTCGTTCCCGGTCGGATGAGAAAGGGCGATCATCGCATGCTTTCCAGCTCCTGAAGAATTCGGGCTGCAATCGCCGCAGGCCTAAACTTTGTTAGGTGCTCAACCGTTGCGGCGCGAAGCTCCCGTTCGTTTTGCCCGCTTTCCAGACAGTGCCGCAGTGCCTCGGCGAGAGCATCCACGTTACCGTTCGGAAACAGCCGACCGCACGGGCCAATCGCTTCCGGAAGGCCGCCTTGCTCCGAGCCAACCACGGCGCAACCGCAGGCAATACCTTCCAGCGCCACCACGCCAAAAGGTTCCGACCATTTCGAGGGAACAGCGAGCACGCGGTGCTGGTTCATCAGTTGAGCGATATCTACCGCAGCCTGCGCTCCGACAAATTTCACGCGCCTGCTTAAGTTGAAATTGTCACCGAGCATTTGTAGTCGGTCGCGCTCGGGACCGTCGCCCGCAATCGTTAGCGTCGTCTCCGCCGGCATCTTCATCAGAGCATGCAAAAGATCGTCGGCTCCTTTGTCGCTGACGAGGCGACCGACAAACAGGATGGAGTGAGGCGAACGTTTCATTCCTTCGCGCACGAAAAACATCTCGTCGTCATAAGGGTTACCGATGATCTCGCAAGGAAAAGGCAATTTCGAACTGAGCGCCCGGCTAATAGCGAAGTTCTTCAGCCGCGGCGCGAGCAGGAGCTTGAGGCGATCATTCCACTTTTCAATCCCATCCGGTCCGGCAATCCAGGTCTGGTGAAGGAGCGCGACGGGCTTCCCCATCACCAGTGCGGGGATGAGATGCCGTAGGCTGATGTTGTTTTGAAAAACGACGTCGGACTCACGCAAGAGCTTCCGCAAGTCTCTTAGAGTCGGCCGGCGAACGACGCCGCGAGCGGGCTCGCCCTCGGTCTCCGTGACGACTGTTACTTCATGGCCAATGCGCGAAAATTCCCGAACCAGAAGCTGCGAAACAGCTTCGATTCCCCCGATTCCCGGTGAGTAGGCGTAGGAAGAGCAGAGTATCTTCATGCTCAGGCAGAGTAGGAGCAGTCCCAGATTGATGGAACACTTCGGATTATCGGCATCGGTCTTGTCCGGGAAGTGCGTTTACGCTACGGACGTGTCGATCCATCGCAGCACAGCGGCTATACCAGTGGTAGATGAACTCGCTCTTGCTAGTCCTATCTCTTTCCAAGCCCCCTCGCGCGAACTCGGCGGGAATGACTTCACCATGAAGAGAAATCGGTGGAATGCCTGACGCCAGGATTGGAACCACGCCATGGCTACAAAGGTTCGCGAAGGAACTGGACTTCAGGATGAGCGAAGCCGAGACGTTAGTCCGGAAGTAGTCGATCCATCCGTAACTTGCCGTCAGCAGTAGTTGCGAGGCTTCGTCGGGTTCTACTTCGGGTCGATACGAACTCTTCACGTCGGTCATTCTGTCCAGAATCTCTTCGACGATTCGCTGTCGGGCACCACCAACGACGAGTAGGTTCCTGGGCCGCTGCACCGTCGGTAATCTGTTGCGATAACGTTCAAAACTTTGGAGCGACCGCGTGACAAGGTGCGTGCCACCGCAAATGACCCAGCAGAGCGGATCCCGCTCAGTAATTTGTTTCAAATCAATCGATGGCTCACCGAGGCTTGCTGGAATTGGACGGATTTCGATTCGTGCCGAAGGCGCCAGCTTGATGAGCTGAGCCGCGGCCACTTCGTTACTGACAAGGCAGGATGAGGCGAGCGCCGAGATTTTCCGCACGAGATTCTTCTGTCTGGCATTTGTCCAGAAATCGCGGCGCCACGGTGGTCCAGTGGAATAAAGTTCGTGAAAGAACACGAGAAGGCGACCGTTGGCTTTTTGTCTCAAGCGCTCGACCACTTGCAGGAGCCACTCTGGAAGTCCACTCGCGGCGTAGCCGTAATTTACGTAGTGCAGAATGCTGCCGTCGTACGTCTGGTCGGCCGCGGACCGCAGATTAACAAAGTCATTCTTCGTTGCCTCGCCCCGATGAGAGGCGAAGATGGAGCGGTAGTAACCCTGGCGCTCCAGCGCCCGCGCCAAACCCGCCGCGTAGTCTCCCACGCCGTCCAGTTTCCCGGGAAACTGGGGCACGATCTGTAGCAGCGATTTCACGCGGCGCCAGGTCGTTGCCAGCGAGCGTAGCCTCGCAACGATAGAACAAGATGGAGGAGAAGGTTAGGCAGAAGCGACAACAGCGTAAAAATAAGAAGACTCTTCACGTTTCCGAACTGGGTGAATGGAATGAGCAAGACCTGAGTGGCGAGAGTCAGTGGAATATTGAGCCAGGAGCCCGCGAGCCAACCGCGAGCGGCATTCAAGCTGTAGAAGGTCGCGGTGAGAGCACTCGCGACGGCGGTCCCTGCCATCCAGAAGAGCTCCTCCGTGAGGTGAAAATATCGCTGACCAAGGATGGACAGGATGAAGTTGGGGAAGAGCGCACAGGCGATCAGCACCGCGACGCAAAATGCCAGCACCCCAAAGACGATCTCGAGATAGAGACGCGCTGAGCGACGTCGATCCTGACAGCGAGCGAAAGCCGGAACCAAAACGTTAGCCAGAAGATTGGTGAGAATGGTAAAGATCATGGCCAGTCGACCCAGGGCCCCGACGGCCGCGACTGAGCTGACCTGCCTTCCAAGAAAAGTAGCAAGCAGGACGGTGATCTGACCTTGAACACCAAAGAAGATCACATTCGCGGCCTGACTTTTAACAAACCCGACCATCGCTCGAGAGTCATCGGAATTTATCGGCGCGGTGAAATTGATCACTCTCGTGCAGTAGCGACGCAGGAGGAGCACTTGAAGAAGAAAGGCGCCGGTCGCGACCGCGACCGCCACGCCGGCGTTTAGGTAGACGAAGGCGAGGAGAGCGAGAACCGCCAGTCGCACTACCGCGCCCACGAGGTCGATGCGCTGGATAAGGACGATTTCGGAGTAGAGGCGAGGGACTGCCGCCAAGACGCCGAGGTCGAGTTGAAAGGCGAGTCCAATCAGGACAATCGCGATGAGGCAAAACGCGTACGGGAGCGTTGCGCCATTTCGCGCGAGCATGAAGTAAAGAATTGGAGTCACCACGACCACCGCCAGGAGAGCGAGCCGCCGCCGAAGGTAGAGAGCCGTCGTAATCACCTGCGAGAAGCGGAACCTGTCCTCCCAGACGCGCCCGCCGATGGAGATGACCCCGGCGCTGATGCCGATATCACCGAGCATGTTCATCGTTCCCTGCATTGTGTTAGCGATCGTGACGTAGGCGTATTCGCGTTCGGTCAGGATTCGAACTATTAAAATACCGCTGAGGAATCCGAGAAGTTGGACGAACGCCTGGACGATGGCGTAACGCCCGACGACCCGGCCATGACGCAGGGCGCGTTGGTAGAAGATCGATGGAGCGCCCGGGATTTGGCTGCCTGGGGTCGGCTCAAGCAGCGGCATAACACGAAGAGCTACCCGGATTCGTTCACCGACTCAAGAAACGGACGCTTCCTTGCTGGTCGCAGGCGGTCTCGTCGGAATGGGTGAGGTCGCCGGCGAAGCAGCGGCGGTCTGATAATATTCCGAATACTGGTAGTAGTAGTATTCCGGCAGCGAAGTATCGACGTAGTTCAGAATAACGCCGGCGACGTTGACCTGCCGGTTGTAGAGTAACTCAAGAGCCTTCTTCGAGAGCCGGGCCGAGGTATAGCCGAGTCGGACGACAAATAAAGTTGCGTCGATCTTGGGTGCGAGGCTGGTCGTATCGTCGGCCGCGAGAACCGGCGGACTATCAATGACAATGTAATCGTATTGGGGATAGAGTTCGCGCAGAAGTTGATCGGTCGACTCGCGCAAAAGATGCTCGCTCGGCTGGGCGAGGGCTTCGCCCCGCGGGAGAAGAAAGAGATTCGGATAGATTGTGGTCAGAACCACTTCCTGCCAGGGAACTTCCTGCTTCAGAACCTCGGCGAAACCGACGCGAGAGCTAACGCCGAATTGCTCGCGCAGAGCGCCGCGCCGGAGATCGCCGTCGATCAGAAGCGTCCGCGCGCCGGATAATGCCAGCGTGACCGCGAGATTCGCGGACACGGTTGATTTACCTTCATTTGGCACCGCGCTGGTAATGAGCAATGTCTTCGGACGCGGCCCTTCGAACGGCATGAAGAAGATCGACGAGCGAATGTTACGGAACGATTCAGCGAAGATGTGGCGGGCATCATCGGGTCGAAGAAGGCCAACCGGTCCCCTGGCCTTTTCCTTTGGAATCTGGCCGAGAACATTCTCCGTGAAATAATTTTGGAATTCGCCGAAGGACGCCATCCGGTCGTCGATCCGATCGAGCAGGAGAAGGACGGCCAGACCCAAGACGAGTCCAGCACCGAAACCGAGAAGCAGGGTTCGCAACAAACCGGGCCGAACGGAAGACGGCGAACCCGCCATTTCCAGAATCGAAACCTGATCGTTCGTTTCGACGACCTGGGAGACGTTCACTTCTTTCAGATTATTTGTTAGCCGATCATAGAGCGTCTTCAAACGATCGCTTTTGCCCTTGATCCGGTTGAACTGCGCGAGACGCTGGCTGAGATCCAAAGCTTTCGCTTCCCATTCCTTGATGCTCCCACTGAGATTCTCCATCTGCTTGCCGATAGAAGCGCGCCGGGTCTCCAGCTTCTCCACCGTATCCTGACGAAAGAGATCGATTAACTTCTCCTGCTTCGAGATTTCGTCGTTCAACTTGGTGATCTTGGGATGTTTTGGGCGGAGATCTTTTGACAGGGTATCCCGCTCGGCCTTGAGCAGCTGAATCTGTTGCTTGGCCTTGAGATAGTCAGTTTGTGGCCCTACTTCAGCAAACGGCATCGGCGATCCATCCTTAGGTGACACGATAGGCGAGCTATCTGGTCTGGTTTGCGAGCGATCGAGGTTCTGGTCGAGATCGAGCAGGTTGAGCAGATCGTATTCGGTTTTGAGTTGCGCATATTCCTGGTTTAACTTCACGAGATAGGCAGCAGCGCTGTTACCTTCTTCCTGCAGGAACCCGATATTGTTTTGCTTCTGAAACTCGAGCATCTCGTCTTCGGCACCCCGAAGATCCTTCTCGACCTGGATCAACTGCTCCGTGATGGCGGTAGTTACGTTATGTCCCTGGTCCTCTCGCATTCCCTTTTTGAAATCGAGATACTTCTGCATGACCGCATTAAGGAATACCTGGGTGTATTCGGGCGAACTACCGATCGCTTGAAGATCGAAAATTGAAGTGCGCGGCCGCTGGTTGACCGCGATCTGTACCGGCACCGGTTGCACTTCCGGATGCGTGGAACGAATGAGGGTTTCGGCGCTCCGACGGACTTCGGAACTCTGCATGAGTTGAATCTGCGTGCCGTAAAAGTTGATCGTGTCTTCGCTATAGCTTGCCCCTTGACCGAGGTTGAGCTTGGGCGCCAGCATCATCCGGCTGGCCGAGAGAAAAGAAGGTGGCGTCTGAAAGATCAGCCAGGAAGCGACAAAGAGTCCGAGGCTGATCGTTAGC
>JBBSEO010000119.1:0-6978 GCA_038239645.1 Chthoniobacterales bacterium
GCGGCAAAACTGCGATTGTGCTCGTGCCGGAAATTTCCCTCACGCCCCAGACGGTCGAGCGGTTCAAGAGCCGCTTTGCCTCCGCCCCGGACGCCGTCGCCGTCCTGCATTCGCACCTGTCCGAGGGTGAACGTCATGATGAGTGGCACAAGATTCATTCCGGCCGGGCCCAGATTGTTATCGGCGCCCGGAGCGCGGTTTTCGCGCCGATGAAAAACCTCGGATTGATTGTGGTCGATGAAGAACACGAGACCTCTTACAAACAGGAAGAAGCGCCGCGCTACCACGCGCGCGATGTCGCTGTGGTGCGCGCGAAGATCGAGAAATGCGTCGTCGTTCTCGGGAGCGCGACGCCGTCTCTCGAGAGCTATGAAAACGCGCGCCGCGGAAAATACCTGCTCGCGACATTGCGCGAACGAGTCGACGGCGCGCAGTTGCCGCTCATTCGCATCGTCGATCTGCGCCAGGAAAAGCGGAGCGACCGCGCGGCGACCATTCTGTCCGAAAAATTGCGCACGGCGATCGCTGCCCGCCTCGAGAAACGCGAGCAGACGATTCTTTTCCTGAATCGGCGCGGTTTCTCGACTTCGCTGCTCTGCGGCAAATGCGGCACCGCGCGCGATTGCCCGAACTGCAGCGTCGCTCTGACCTTTCATCGCTCGATCGCGCGCCTGAGTTGCCATCTTTGCGGTCATACCGCCGCCGTGCCGAAAAAATGTCCGGAGTGCGGGCAGGATGCACTCATCTACGCTGGTTTCGGCACCGAGAAAGTGGAGGAAACGGTCGCGCATATCTTCCCGACGGCGACGATCAAACGCATGGACGCTGACTCGATGACGCGGAAGGAATCGTATCGCGACACCCTCCGCGCTTTTCGGTCCGGGAAGATCGACGTCCTTGTCGGCACGCAGATGATCGCCAAGGGGCTGCATTTTCCAAACGTGACGCTCGTCGGCATTATCAACGCCGACCTGGCTCTGCATCTTCCCGATTTCCGCGCGGGCGAACGGACGTTCCAATTGCTCACTCAGGTCGCGGGCCGCGCCGGGCGAGGCGAGACGGCCGGCGAAGTCCTGGTCCAGACCTACACGCCTTTTTCGCCCTCGATCCAATTCGCGCGCCACCACGACTTTGCCGGTTTCTTCGAACAGGAAAGCGAATTTCGTGAACGCTGTAACTTTCCGCCGTTTACCCACGCCGTGCTTATCACCGTGCGCGGACCGCATGAAGAGCGCGCGAAATTTTCCGCGGAGACCCTGCGCCGGCGCCTGCGCGAAGCTTTGTCCGATGAGTTCGTGGTCAATGACGCGGCCCCGGCGCCGCTGGAAAAATTGCAGGGGCAGTTTCGTTTCCATGTTCTTCTGCGCGGAAAGGCCGCGCTTCGTTTGAGCAAGGCGTTGCGTGAAACGTTAGATCGACTTCCGATGCCGGAAGACATCACCGTTTCAGTCGACGTCGACTCCTACCAGCTCCTCTAGTTTTTCGCTTTTCGGGCCGCGATTGATGTTCGCTTTTCGCTGGGCCAACAGCTAGCTTCGGCGCTCCGATGACATCTCGCCGCATTATTTTGATCGCGCTCTGCTGGGTGATCGCCATCAGCCTGCTGCACGCGACTTATAATCTGCATCTTTTCACCCCGCGCGATCACACCGCGAGGACGCGTTTCCGCATCGGATTTCTGCCGGTGACCTGTCATCTGACCTGCCCGGTGACCGATTTCATTAACAAGAAAATTTACGGCGAAAGTATTTTCGAGCCGATTCGCTTTAATGGCTGGCCGGAACTGAAAGAAGCGTATTTGTCCAACTACACCCCGGCCACTTTCATTCTCGCCCCGATGGCGATCGCACTCCGCGAACAAGGAGTGCCGATCAAGGTCCTTTACCTCGGTCATCGCGACGGCTCGGCCGTGATGGTGCACAAGGATTCGACCATCCGTTCGATGCAGGATCTGCGCGGCAAGCGGATCGCGGTTCCAAATCGATTCTCGAATCAGCGTCTCTTGATTTTTCGGGCGCTGCAACAGGCGGGGATGACGGTGAACGACCTCGAGCTGGTCGAAATGGCACCACCCGACATGCCGGCCGCACTTTATGCCAAGGCGGTTGACGCCATCTCCAGCGGGGAACCTTTCATGGCACAGACTGAGCTCGATGGTTACGGCCGGGTCCTCTGGCTAACGAAAGATGTGTGGCCGAATTTCATTTCGTGCGTCCTCGCCGTGCACGAAGACATGATCAAGCATAACCGCCCCGCGGTGCAACGCCTGGTCGATGGCATCGCGAGCAGCGGGAAATGGCTCGACCAAAGCATGTCTCACCGGATGGAAAGCGCGCAGTTCGTGAGCAAATATTATTACAACCAGGACCCACGCCTTCTTTCCTTCGTCCTGAGCAAACCGCCTGACCGGGTGAAATACACTAACCTCGCCCTGCACCGGCACGATTTCGAGGAGATCGAACAACTCGGGCGCGCGTCGGGCATTCTGAAAGGGACGGCGCATTTCGAGGATTACACCGATACCTCATTTGTGCGGGATGACTCCGCCGTACAGGCCTACGCGTGGGAGCCCGCAAAATGAACGCGGACTCGAAGACCTTGGACAAAGGACCCGTGACCGAGACCAGACGGCGCGTGCCCGGTCGCTTCTCGCGCACCATGAACGACCCGGATTCGAAATGGTGGCGATTCGTTCGACCGGTCGGCATGATCGCCATTTTCCTTACCACCTGGGGTTTGGCCGTTCGCCTTTCGCAAACCGACCTGTTTCCCGGCCCTGGCAGCGTCGCCCGGGCGATCGTCGAGCTGATCGAGAAGGGCCTTCTCGCCAAATACGTCATCGCCTCGCTCTTTCGCGTCACCTGGGGGTTTGCCCTCGCCGTCCTCGTCGGCGTTCCGTTTGGCCTGATCCTCGGCTGGTACACGCGAGCCTTCCAGGCGTTCAATCCGCTCATTCAAATCTTCCGCCCGATTTCTCCCATCGCCTGGATTCCGGTCGCGATCCTCTGGTTCGGCATCAGCGATCTCGCGCCGATCTTCCTGATCTTTCTCGCCAGCGTTTTCCCGATTTGCGTTTCGACCATTGCCGCCGTGCAAAACTTGCAGCCGGTTTACTTGCGCGCGGCCCAGAACTTCGGGCTCGGACAATGGGAACTCTTCCATCGCGTCGTATTCCCCGCCAGCGTCCCACAAATCATCACGGGTCTGCGCATCGCCCTTGGAATCGCGTGGCTCGTCGTCGTCGCGGCGGAAATGATCGCAGTAAATAGCGGACTCGGTTACCTGATCATCGACGCCCGCAACGCCGGCAAACGTTACGATTTGGTCGTCGCCGGAATGGTCATGATCGGACTGATCGGTCTCGTGCTCGATCTTCTCATCCGGCAGCTCACGAAGCTCGATTCCGTTCGCTGGGGTTACTCGAAATGAACACCGCCGTTGCCGTGCAAGAGCTCGCGATGTCGTTCCGCGGCAAACGCCGGAACGAGAGAATCGAGGTTCTGCGCGAGATCAACGCCACCGTTAAAACCGGCGAGTTCGTCTGCATCGTCGGCCCGAGTGGCTGTGGGAAATCGACGCTCTTAAATATCATCGGCGGATTTGTCGAGGCCACGACCGGCGAAGTTCTGGTGGAAGGCTCTCCGGTAGTTGGGCCCGACCCGCGCCGTATCTTCGTTTTCCAGGAGAACGGCGTGTTCCCGTGGCTGAACGTGACCGAAAACATCGCCTTTGGCGTGCGCGGCAAATCAAAGGCGGAATGCCACGAGAATGTCCGGCGTTATATCGACATGGTGGGGCTAACGGGATTTGAGACGGCGTATCCCCACGAACTTTCCGGCGGGATGAGACAACGGGTCGAGATTGCGCGCGCCCTCGCCGCCAACCCCGACATCATTTACATGGACGAACCATTCGGCGCGCTCGACTTCATCACTCGCCTTAAAATGCGCGCTGACCTCATTCGCATCTGGCAAAGCGAGCGGAAGACGATCCTTTTTGTTACCCACGACATCGAGGAAGCGGTGCAACTGGCCGATCGGATTTTCGTGATGACGAAGCGGCCCGGCACCATCCAAAAAATCGTGCCGATCAACCTTCCCCGGCCTCGTAACCTCGATGCGCCGGAATACCTTCGCGCGCGCGACGAAATCTTCCAGCTCATGGGCATGAGCTTACAAGTCGGTATCTAGATGTTTGGTTTCGGCCGGAAGCCGATCACGCAGCTGAGTTTCATCGTTGCTGGCGCGCAGAAGGCCGGCACAACGGCCCTCAATTATTATCTCAAGCGTCATCCCGGCATTGCCTTGCCGGTGAAAAAGGAACTTCACTTTTTCGACGACGACAAACGCTACGCTTCCACGCCCGTTTCCTATGACAGCCTGCACGCGATGTTTCCGAAAGCGCGAGCGGGAGCCGTCGCAGGCGAGAACACGCCGAACTATCTTTACTGGCCGCCCGCTCTCGCTCGCATCCGTGATTATAACTCGGCGATGAAGCTGATCTTCATCCTGCGCAACCCGATCGAACGCGCCTTCTCGCAATGGAACATGCAGCGCACGCGAGGGATTGAGGCGCTGGAGTTTCTCGAGGCGATCGAAGTTGAACCGGAACGGCTGGCGAGTCTGCCGCAATCAGAGAAAAGGAAATTCGCCTATCTTGATCGCGGCCGTTACGCCGCGCAACTCCGGCGTGCCTTCTCCCTCTTTTCGCGCGAGCAGTTGCTGATCATTCGTTACGAAGATTTTCGCCATCGGCAGCGAGAAGTCGTGGAGCAGATCTACCATTTCATCGGCCTGCAAGCGCCAAGGCACTTTCGCCCTCTCGAAGCCCACGGAATTCCCTACGAACGCAAACTAACGGGAACTGAACGCGTCTCCTCACGTGCGATTCTGGACCAGGACATTTGTGAATTGGAAACAATGCTCGGGTGGGATTGCGGGAACTGGTGCTAACTAGACGTTGTCAACGGGCCGGTCTGCCACGGCGGAAGAGATCGAGCCAGGAATTCATTTCCTTGACCAAGTCTGTCTTCCCGCTCCTCTCCGCCAACTCGACCGCATGCCCGGCCGCTTTGATCGCAGCGTCAAACTGCCCATCGGCTGCATAGGCCGCTGCGACAGTCCGGAAAACCGCCGGATTTTCTCCGCCCGGCAAAGTGGTGGCGTGCTCGGCCAGTAGAATCGCTTCTTTCGGCTGGCGAAGGGTCCCCTGTCTCGAGGTTGCCAATAGCCAGGCGAGGTTGTTGTTCGCGTTGCCGTCGTCCGGATCGAAAGCCAGCGCGGACCGCCATTGCTGGATCGCTTCGTCATCGCGGCCCACGTCCGCGAGGGCCACTCCGAGATAGTTTCTCGCGTCATTATTGTCCGGTTGATCAGCCAGACTCTTCTCCCAATGCTCGATCGCGGCGTCGACCTTGCGCTCTTTCCAGAGGGCCAGCGCCAAACCGTGCTGCGCGGCGCCATTTCCCGGACGTAGCTCGACCGCGCGTTCATAGTTCGATTTGGCCTGCGCCGTCTCGCCGCGCACTAGTTGAATGCCGGCGAGTCCGGTCAGGGCGACGTCGTTGTCGGGCGACTTTGTCAAGGTGTAACTCCATAGCGCTTCGGTCTCTCGCCAGTGCGAGGTCTGGCGATAAGCAAGTGCCGCCGTCGCTGCGATCGTGACGAGGGAGATTCCGATCGAGATGGCCCGTGACTGGAGCAAGGCCCGGATACTCCATACTACCGCCAGAATGATCCCAATCTGCGGCAGATAAGTATAACGATCTGCGCGCGCCTGAAGCCCGACCTGAACTACTCCGATCACGGGAATCAGCATGATCAGATACCATAACCATCCTACTCCCACCCATGGGAAACGCCGCCGGTAAACAAAGGCGGTCGCGGATAGAGCAAGCAGCATTAGGACAGTCGCGGCCAATGTCAGCGATGAGAAGGAAGCTTCGGGATGAGGGTAAAACGGAATCAAGTCGACCGGCCACAGCATCTGTCGGAGGTAATTCGCGTAACTCGACACCGCGTTAACCAAACGCCACCGTAGCGGAAGATTAGCGGGCGTTCCCAGGGCGAGACGTTGCGCCAGCAACGTCCCGACGGCTGAAGCCAGGGATAGCAAAGCAAAAGGGATTTTCTCCAGCAGCAATCGACCGATTGGGATTGCTCTCTTGAGCGGCCAAAAATCCAGCAGGAGGAGGATCACCGGGACGGAAACAAGCATCGGCTTGGACATTAATCCTGCAGCGAGGACCAGCATGGTAACGAGATAACGCGCAAGGCCTGGGCGCCGGGTGTAACAAAGGTAGGCGAGCAGGGTAAGAACAAAGAAGAGTCCGCTCAGGACGTCCTTTCGTTCGGAGATCCAGGCGACGGACTCCGCCCGGAGCGGATGGATGGCGAAGAGTGTCGCCGCCACCCAGGCGCAACCCACTTGCCCGGTCGTTAGTCGAAGAAACGTGAAAAGAAGCAGCGCGGTGACCAGATGAAGAAGGACGTTAACCGCATGCGGGCCGCTGCTTTCCAAGCCGAATACCTGGCAGTCGGCCATGTGTGAAAGCGTGGTCAGCGGGTGCCAGTTCGCCGAATGAACATGGGTAAAAGCCCAGGCCGTATTTCGCCAGCTTAGTCCGCTGAGGATGTGACTGTTCTGGTAAACATAGGAACCGTCATCGTAATTGACGAATCGGAAATGAATCGTCTGTCCAAAAACAAGAACGACCAAGGCCGCGAGTCCGAGGTAGAATCCGAGAAGAGTGAGTGAGGTGCGACTCACTGCTAACGAATTGTAGCCGGGAACAACTTGCTTCCTCCGGTCCACCGGGCGCCGATAAACTGCGCGGCGGTGGTGAGGCAACCAAGGCCGTAACGGACACTACGTTGGAAATTAATCGAAGAAGCTTCCGGCATGTATTTCGCGGGACAGGTAATTTCCCCGATTGGTTCCTTGAGCCAGATAATCTGTGCCAGAACCTGATTATCGAAA
>JBBSEO010000120.1:0-6971 GCA_038239645.1 Chthoniobacterales bacterium
CGCCGCCCCAGAATGGGCTCGTCGCCGTCGAGATCCTCATTCCGATCGGCGACGGCGTGGCGGCGACAACGACGCCGCCGTCGCTGCCAGCCCGCATCTGCTCGAAGTTCCCGCCGGAATCACCCCCGCCGAGCTTCGCTTCAATCCGCTCTAGGATCCGCTTCGCAAAGATCCGCGCTTCCAACAATTACTCCAGGAACAGAAGCACTGACCGGCGTCGCCTAACGAGCGACCGAGTCTGAAGATTTTGTCGCCGGAAATCAGGGGCGCAGAAGCTGATCGTTAATATCGCTGAGCTTCGTGCAACCGCAGAGCAGCATCGCTTCGTCCAATTCGCGGCGCAGAATTTCGAGGACACTCTTCGCGCCCTCCTCGCCCGCCACGCCCAGGCCCCATAAAATTGGTCGCCCGACGAGCACGGCGCGCGCACCGAGCGCAATCGCCTTCAGCACATCGGTTCCGCGCCGGACGCCTCCGTCGACGTAGATCTCGCAGCGACCGTCGACCGCTGCGGCAACATGCGGCAGGACCTCGCAGGTCGAAGGCGCGGTATCGAGCTGGCGCCCACCGTGATTGGAAACGACCACCGCCCTTGCGCCTTGCTCGACGCACCGTCGCGCGTCATCACCACGCACCAAACCCTTTACCACCACGGGTAGTTTGGTCTTCTGGCAGAGCCAGCTCAGATCGTCGAAACTGAGGTCCGACTTGAAGTTATCTCGCACATAGGCGGCCAGGCCCGAGCCCTCGACTTTGGGAAAATCGCCTTTGCCCAGCGGCGCCAGGTTTTGCACGGCGAGACCGGGCGGAAGTTGAAAGCTATTGCGAGCGTCGCGCTCCCGCGTGCCGAGCCCCGGCGCATCGACGGTCAGGACAATCGCTTCCGCGCCGGCCGCTTCCGCACGCTTCACCAGTTCCGCAGTAATGCCGCGGTCTTGGTAGATGTAGAGCTGGAACCAGCGCGGACTCGCCGCCGCGGCGAAGACCGGTTCCATCGCCGTGGTCGAGAGCGAACTGAGAATAAAAAGGGTTTTCGCCGCATGTGCCGCCCGCGCGGTCGCAATTTCTCCCTCCGCGCAGGCCAGGCGATGAAAGGCCGTCGGCGCGACCAAAATCGGCATCGAGACCGGATGACCGAGCACCGTCGTGCTCAAGTCGCGCGGACCGACCCCGGCTAAAACGCGGTAGTAAAGCTGCAGCCTCTCCCAGCTCTCGACATTCTCGCGCAACGTAATCTCATCCCGCGCGCCCCCCTCGTAGTAGTCGAGCGCCGGCCGGGGTAATTTGCCGCGCGCTGCGCGCGCATAGTCGGCCACGTTGAGCAAGAGCTCGGATTCCATGCTGGAGACTTATTTTAAGTCCAGTCCAAAGGCAACGCGATCTCTTCGCCGTTCTCCTTCGGCGTCGGTTTTCCGGTTGTGCTTGCGCGGGCCTGGGCCTTCGATACCACGCCGGAGGGAATCGCGAAAACGCCGGACGTATACCGTTTGCCGACTCGCTCGCTCGTGTCGGAATACATCGCCTTCGCCCAACGTCGTCTTGGGCACTGGAAAGAGGCCGAGCCTCATAATCGCCGAGCGATCGAACTCGCTCCGCGCGACCTTCAGATCTCTTTCTCGTTCGAGCCTCGATCAGGCGCTCGCCTTCGCCCCGAATGAAGGCGTGCTCTCGAACAAGGCCGCCGTTTTTTCGGAACGAAGGGAAATGAAGGGTGGCCGAGGAGATTGGATTGGACCCACACGAGTTCTTGACCGAGTCCAAGAGTTGATGAAGTTCGACGGAACGATGGATCTTGCCGATTTGCTGCGTCGAAATGCCATTCCGGTGACGGCTCAACGCCTGGCCGTGCTGCGGGCGGTTTCGGATCAGCCGCACAGGACAGTGAACGCGGTCGCCCAGGACGTGCGCGTGAGGATCGGTGCCATTTCACAACAGGCCGTCTACGACGCGCTCGGGTTGCTGGTTGAAAAAGGACTGCTTCGGCGCATTCAACCGGCGGGATCGCCGACCCTTTACGAAGATCGGGTCGGCGATAATCATCACCATCTGATCTGTCGCACCTGCGGGAAAACCGCGGATGTCGATTGTGCGGTCGGGACGGCGCCGTGTTTGACCGCCGCGGATAGCGCTGGATTCCAGATCGACGAGGCGGAGGTAATTTATTGGGGAACGTGTCCGGAATGCCGCGCCGATAGCTAACGAGAATTGTCCCAACCTAACTTAACTGCAAAGTCTCTATGTCTGAACAAACCACCGAAGCGAAATGCCCTTTCAATCACGCCGCCCCCGTCGCCCGATCGAACCAGGATTGGTGGCCGAAACGGCTCAAGGTGGAGTTGTTGCATCAGCATTCCGCGAAGTCCGATCCGATGGGCGGTGAATTCAATTACGCGAAGGAATTTAAGAGCCTCGATCTGGCGGCGGTGAAGAAGGACCTCACGGCGCTGATGACCGATTCGCAGGATTGGTGGCCGGCGGATTTCGGGCACTACGGTCCGCTCTTTATTCGGATGGCGTGGCATAGCGCGGGGACTTATCGCACCGGTGATGGACGTGGTGGTGCGGGTCGCGGGCAGCAGCGGTTCGCACCGCTTAATAGCTGGCCGGATAACGTGAGTCTGGACAAGGCGCGCCGGCTTCTCTGGCCGATCAAACAGAAGTATGGCCGCAAGATTTCCTGGGCCGATCTCATGATCCTGACCGGAAACGTCGCGCTCGAAACAATGGGATTTAAGATCTTCGGGTTTGCCGGCGGGCGTGAAGATACCTGGGAACCGGACCAGGACGTTTACTGGGGCAGCGAGGAGGAATGGCTGGGCGGCAACGTGCGCTACTCGCACGGTTCGCCCGGCGTGGCCAAAGACGGCGGCGTGCTCGTTTCCGACGACGAGAGCGAAGTAGACCACACGCGCGACCTCGAGAAACCGCTGGCCGCAGTGCAAATGGGTTTGATTTACGTCAACCCTGAAGGTCCGGATGGCAATCCCGATCCCCTTCTTTCCGCGGTCGATATCCGCGAGACGTTTAAGCGCATGGCGATGAACGACGAGGAAACCGTCGCGCTCATCGCGGGCGGTCATACCTTTGGCAAATGTCACGGCGCGGGCGAGTCGTCGCACGTCGCGGACGAACCGGAAGGCGCGGGCCTCGAAGGTCAGGGCTTCGGCTGGAGCAATAGTCTCGGCACCGGCAAAGGCGGCGACACGATTACCAGCGGACTCGAAGTTACCTGGACGACGACGCCGACGAAGTGGAGCAACGGTTACTTCGAAAACCTTTTCGGTTACGAATGGGAACTGACCAAAGGCCCGGGCGGCGCGCACCAGTATCAGCCGAAGAACGGCGCCGGCGCCGGCACCGTGCCGCATGCGCACGATGCAGCCAAGCGCATCGCGCCATCCATGCTCAACACGGACATCGCCCTGCGCATGGATCCGGCCTACGAAAAAATCTCGCGCCGTTTCATGGCGAACCCGGAGGAGTTCGCGGACGCCTTTGCCCGCGCCTGGTTCAAGCTGACCCATCGCGACATGGGTCCGCGCGCGCGCTATCTCGGGCCCGAAGTGCCGGCGGAGGAACTCCTTTGGCAGGATCCGATTCCCGCGGTCGATCATCCGTTGATTGACACGAACGACATCGCCGCGCTCACGGAAAAAATTCTCGCATCGGGTTTGTCGGTCTCGCAGTTGGTCTCAACCGCGTGGGCGTCGGCTTCGACTTTCCGCGGCTCAGATAAACGCGGCGGCGCGAACGGGGCGCGCCTTCGCCTCGCACCGCAAAAAGACTGGGCCGTCAATCAACCCGACCAACTGGCCAAAGTGCTCAAGACGCTGGAAGGAATTCAAAAAGAGTTCAACGGCGCCGCCACCGGGGGAAAGAAAGTCTCGCTCGCCGATCTCATCGTGCTGGGCGGATGCGCTGGCGTGGAAAAGGCAGCAAAGAATGCCGGACACGAAATAACAGTTCCTTTCACACCGGGACGGATGGACGCCTCGCAGGAGCAGACCGACGTCGAAGCTTTCGAAGCGCTCGAACCGATCGCCGACGGTTTCCGCAACTACCTCAAAGGCAAATTCGCCGTGCCAGCCGAAGCGTTGCTGATCGACAAGGCGCAACTCCTAACTCTGACCGCACCGGAAATGACGGCGCTCGTCGGTGGCCTGCGCGTCTTGAACACCAATGCGGGCGGGACGAAGCACGGCGTTTTCACCCAGCGAAGCGAAGCCCTGACGAACGACTTCTTCGTTAACCTCCTCGAGATGGCGACGGAATGGAAAGCCGTCTCGAAGGACGCGGCTGAATTCGAAGGCCGCGATCGCCAGACTGGCGAACTGAAATGGAACGGCACTCGCGCCGATCTGGTCTTCGGTTCCAACTCCATCCTCCGTGCCCTCGCCGAAGTCTATGGCAGCGCCGACGCCGAGAAGAAGTTTGTCCACGACTTCGTCGCCGCCTGGGCCAAGGTGATGAACCTGGATCGATTCGATCTCGCTGCGAGCTAACCAGTAGTCGGCCTGCCTCTGTCAAGGCTAACGCGACTGCGGCCAAATACCCAGTAACTATCCCGCCGCCGCGCGTTCCAGCTCAGCCAGGTCCAGCTTCTCCATCTGCCAGAGCGCGGCCGTGACCCGCTGCGACTCGCAGTTCACCACCAGCGAGACGGCTTGGGTAAAGGGAAAACCCGGCCCGCCGCGGAAAATAAGGCACTCGCACGCCCAGCGATTTTCTGGTATCGGCAGCATCATGCACGGACTCGGCAATGACATCACGGTCAACGTCATCGCGTCCATTATTGCGTCCGCTATTTTCCTCGGCGCCGGCTTTCTCTGGGGAAAATACAAAGAGCGAAAGCGCTTCGGCCGCCGCCTCGAGGAATACGACTTCTATCCCTACACCGTTAACCGCGACAACTTCCCCGAGTTCAACTTCAACAACTTCCGGCTCGGGATGCATTACTTCCTGCGTAACATCGATCCGACTGCCGCGCGCCAGCTCATCTTCATTGGCGAGCAAAACAACGTCCGTAATCAGCTCGAACCAGCCGAGCAGAAAGTCTATGCGCGGCTGTTCGACAAATACGAAGGCATAAAAATTGCGGACGACTCCAGCGAATATCTCGAGAACTTCGCGCGCATTGTCCGGCTCATCGGTAAATCATTCCCTAACACCGGGATCGAGATTCTCCTGCACGACCTCTCCAATCCCTCACAATCGCTCGTTGGCCTGGAGAACAACGTCACCGGCCGTCATCTCCGCGACGGCACCACCAACCTCGTCATCGACCTGAAGAAGCGACAAATTCAGCAGGAGGACAAACTCAATTACGAACTAAACATCGGTGCCCGGCGCTTCAAGTGCACCACCATCCCCATCGTGCGCAAAGAGTACGGCGTCGTCGGCGCCGTCTGCATCAACATCGACGCGAACTACCTCACTGAGGAAGTCATGCCGGACGCCGCGAAAGTGCGCGCCTGGTTCGAAGCCTTTTGCCGGGTCGACATGCAGCTCGACGAAAACATCCTCAGCCGCGATGAATTCGCCAAAGCCCTCAAAGGTAAACGCCACTTCAAGGACGGCGCGTAGAGAACAAGCGCGCCATCGTCGCGTCTTCGCAGCTAAATTAAAATTGGGAGGCCTCAATGCCCGGACGATGCGGCCCTGAGGCCGCTCCCACATTAATGCTCGCACGATCTCTTCGCGCGGCTTCATACTCGACCGCTTTCGAGGAGGAATTCTATGCATGAATCGATCTCACGGCGACGTTTCGCTCATCTGTTAGGCGTGGGTGCGGCCGCCGCAGTCGTTCGGCCACGCTTCACTTTCAGCGCCGAGCCGGCTGCGACGACAGCAACCCCAGCTGCGTCCGCCATAATTCGGCTCAGTTCGAACGAGAATCCATACGGACCATCGGCCCGTGCCGCAGACGCCATGCGAGAAGCGTTCAGTCTCGCCTGGCGTTATCCGGACGAGGCGAACGACACCTTGCTCGAATCGCTGGCGAAGCTGAACGGAGTTGCGCACGAGCAGATTCTGCTCGGCGATGGCTCGAGCGAAATTCTTGAGGTCTGCGCCATGACCTTCACCGGTCGCGATCGCAAGCTCGCCGTCGCCGATCCCACCTTCGAAGCAATCCTGAACTACGCCAAAACCGGCGGCGCTGACGTTGTGAAAGTACCGCTGAGTTCGGGTTACGCGCACGACCTCGCGAAGATGGGCGCCGCGGCGAAAGGCGGGCTCGTCTACATCTGCAACCCGAACAACCCGACCGCCAGCATCACGCCGAAGGATGAAGTGCGCCGCTTCATCGCCAGCACGCCGGCCGAGACCACGATTCTGGTCGACGAAGCCTATTTTCACTTCGCCGACGGTCCCGACTACGAGAGCGTCATCCCGCTGATCAAAGACCACGCGAACCTCGTCGTCGCGCGGACGTTTTCGAAAATCTACGGCATGGCTGGCCTGCGTTGCGGTTATGCGGTTGCGCAAAAAGAAACGATCGCGCGCATGCGGCCGCATCAGATGTGGGACAGCGTTAACTGCATGGCGCTCGCCGCGGCCAACGCCAGCGCGAACGATCTCGAGCAAGTCGCGCAGGGGCGGCGGCTGATCAACGACGCAAAGGCATTCACCGTGCAGCAGCTCGAGTCGTTAGGTTATAAGTCGATCCCGTCGCAGGCGAACTTCATCATGTTCGACGTCAAGCGGCCGGTCGTACCGCTCATCGCTGCGATGAAAGAGCGCAACGTCCATGTCGGCCGTCTGTTCCCGGCGCTGCCGAATCATATGCGGCTGACCATCGGCAAACGCGAAGAGATGGAAGGCTTTCTCGCGGCCTTTCGGCAGGTCGTTTAACTGGCGCCTGGGCAGATCGTCTAACATGCCTGCAGATTTCCGGGCGACCGGGCGATGAAGCAACGGTTTGGGCGTTTACCCCACGCATACGAGCACGCGACCGACTGGCAGAAACTCGA
>JBBSEO010000121.1:0-6968 GCA_038239645.1 Chthoniobacterales bacterium
GGCGGCATTTCGCTCGGCCAAATCGCGGCGGTCGCCGCCCATTCCCAAACATGACGAAAAAGCCTGAGGCCGCAGTTTCAGAACAGGAAGAAGAGGTAATCCAAAGGACGTCGCCGCCGGGCGAGGTCGTCTACAAAGCAATCTCCGCCGAGGGCAAGCACGAGCTTGAACGAACGAGCGCAGAATTGGCGCTCTCCGGCTTGGCCGCGGGCCTCTCAATGGGATTTTCCATGGTGGCCGAAGCGCTCCTGCGCGCTCACCTGCCCGAGGCTCGCTGGACTCCCCTCGTGAGCAAACTCGGTTACGCCGTCGGCTTTCTGATTGTGATCCTCGGGCGGCAGCAACTTTTCACCAAAAACACGCTGACGGTCATTCTACCCCTGTTGCGTGAACGACAGCCCGGAATGCTCGCCAAAGTCGGTCAACTGTGGATCACGGTCCTGACGACGAACCTCATCGGCACGGCCATCTTCGCGTGGCTCGTCACCCATTCGAGCGCTTTCTCCGACGAAATGCAGGGCATTTTTCTTAAAATCGGCCAGGCGGCGATCGCTCCCGGCGTGTCAACCCTGGCGCTTCGGGGAATCTTTGACGGCTGGCTCATTGCCATCATGGTCTGGCTCCTGCCTTTCGCCGAATCCGCGCGGGTCTGGGTCATCATTATTCTCTCCTACCTCGTCGCGCTGGCGGAACTCCCGCACATCATCGCCGGGAGCGTGGAGACGCTTTGCCTCGTTTTCACCGGCTCGTTGCCGTTTGGACATTGGCTCTTTCATTTTTTTCTGCCGACGCTCCTGGGAAATATTATCGGCGGCGTCGCGCTCGTGGCCGTTGGGGCGCACGCGGAATTTGTTGAAGCGGATGAAGGAGGCTGAGCTGATTCCATGAACCTCGTCTATGGCGAAATCCTCGATCTTTTCCTCGAAGATGGGATGCAAATGGGTCGAGTCCGGGTGGGAGGCGCCCGGCAAAAAGTTTCCTTGGAATTGCTGACGAATGCCCAGCCCGGTGATAGAGTATTGGTTGCGGACGGGGTCGCTCTCAGCCAAGTGCAACCGGACGACGTGAACAAATCTTATGTGTTTGGCAATCCCGGGTAAACTGGTCGAGATCGCGCAGGACGCGCAGGGCGTCCGGATGGGGAAGGCAAATTTCGGCGGGATCGTGAAGCAGGTCTGCCTCGAATACACTCCCGAGGTTGAAATTGGCGATTATGTGCTGGTTCACGTCGGCTTCGCCCTGAGCAAAGTGGACGAGGAGGAAGCGGCACGCACCTACAAGGCCCTCGAAGAACTTCAGCAACTGGGCGAACTCGATGTGCCCGATGTCGATGATCCTGATGCCGATCCCTTCTCGGAATCTCCTCCAGCCCAGGTGCGATCAGCCGCCTGAGGGCCGATGAAATATCTCGACGAATATCGCAGCGAGGAACTCGCGCAAAAGATCGTTGGAGAGATTCATCGCACGGTCACCAAACCCTGGGTGCTCATGGAGGTTTGCGGCGGGCAAACCCACAGCATCGTGAAATACGGGCTCGACCGCTTGCTGCCTGAAAGCGTCGAACTGGTGCATGGGCCCGGTTGCCCGGTTTGCGTCACTTCGCTCGAGATGATCGATAAGGCACACGCGATCGCACGACGGCCTGATGTGATTTTTTGCTCGTTCGGCGACATGCTGCGCGTCCCGGGTTCCGATGGCGATTTGCTCATCCTGAAATCGCGTGGCGCGGACATCCGCATCGTTTATTCGCCAATCGATTGTTTGAAGATCGCGCGGGCGAATCCGGACAAGAAAGTCGTGTTTTTCGCGATCGGGTTCGAGACCACCGCGCCGAGCAACGCGATGTCCGTCTACCAGGCAAAGAAGCAAGGGGTCGCGAATTTTTCCGTGCTCGTCTCGCACGTGCTCGTGCCGCCGTCGATTGCGTCAATCCTGCAATCGCCGCAGAACCGCGTGCAAGGATTTCTCGGACCAGGCCACGTTTGCACCGTGATGGGTTATCACGAATACGAGCCGCTCGCGGAGCGTTTTCGCGTTCCGATTGTCATCACCGGTTTTGAGCCGATCGACATTTTAGAAGGCACGCTCATGACCTTGCGCCAACTCGAAGCGGGCACGCACACGGTCGAGAACCAATATCCGCGGGTGGTGAGTCGCGACGGCAATAAGGTCGCGCAGGATCTGGTCAACAACGTCTTTGAAGTGTGCGATCGAAAATGGCGCGGGGTCGGTTCGATCCCGAAGAGTGGCTACAAATTACGCTACGAATTCCGCGAGCACGATGCGGAACGAATCTTCGACGTGAAGGAAATCGACACGCAGGAGCCGGCGAACTGCATCAGCGGTCTTGTTTTGCGGGGCGTAAAAAAACCGCACGACTGCGCTTGCTTCGGCAAAGAATGCACCCCGGAGAACCCTTTAGGCGCGACCATGGTTTCCGCGGAAGGCGCCTGCGCGGCCTACTACGCCTACGGTCGCCATCTAGAAGGCCAGGGGCGAACGCATAAAGAAACCGCGGAGGCGGCATGATTGCCCGGGTAGCGCACGCGTCTCGCGTGCTGGCGATGGCGCCTCGCCATCGCGGACTTGGCTTGCGCGGACGGGCTAGGAAAGTTGGTTTCGGCGAGACGCCGAAACCAGCACGCGGGCCGCGTGCGCTACCCGGAAAGATTCCGCGACCTCTCGCATGAACACGACGCACGCCCCCGTTGCGATCGACGAGTCGGCCGAGAGTTTTCGCGCCAAAGTGCTGCGCAAGGCGGGCGAGAGCATCGAGATGAAGGAGAAATTCTTCGTCAAGTATGCGGACCAGATCGAAGCGCTCAGTCGTGAGATGGCCAGGCGTTTTGCCGGAGGCAAAAAGCTGCTGACGATGGGCAACGGCGGCAGCCTCTGCGACGCAATGCATTTCGCGGTCGAGTTCACGCATCCCATCATTGAAAAGCGCGCCGCGTTTCCCGCCATCTCGCTCATGACGGACATCGCGACCATGACCGCGATCGGAAATGACGCCGACTTTTCGAGCATCTTTGTGGATCAATTGCGCTTGTTAGGCCAACCCGGAGACATGGTGCTGGCGGTCAGCACGAGCGGCAAATCGCCAAACCTGATTTACGCGCTGGAGGAAGCACGTCGCAGGGACATGCTGACGATCGCGTGGTCCGGTAAAGACGGTGGGCGATTTCCCGAGCTGGCCGATTACTCTTTCATCGTGCCGTCGTTCAGCATTCATCGCATCCAGGAAGTGCACGCTACGCTGGTGCATGTGCTGTGGGATTTGATCCACATCGCCGCCGGAGCTGAAGATGTCATCTGAGCCGGCCGGCGACGCCGGTCTGCTCGGCGCCTCCTGTCCGATCCCGATCACGAACTATAGCGAGATCGTTCTCGCCCACGGGAGCGGCGGGAAGCTGAGTCATCAGTTAATGGAGAAGATGGTCCTCCCGCAGTTTCGGAACGAACTGCTCGATCCGTTGCACGACGGCGCCATCTTCTCGTTAGGCAACGAGCGCGTGGCGTTCAGCACTGACTCGTATGTGGTCAGTCCGATTTTTTTTCCGGGCGGCGACATCGGAAAGCTCGCCGTCCATGGCACTGTCAATGATCTCGCGATGTGCGGTGCGCGACCGCTCTATCTCTCGGTCGGTTTTATTCTCGAAGAAGGCACGCCGATGGAAGAGTTCTGGCGTGTCGTGCAGTCGATGCGCGAAGCCGCGGAGGCTGCCGGCGTGAAGCTTGTCACCGGCGACACCAAAGTAGTCGACCGCGGCAAGGCCGATAAGATCTTCATCAATACCTCCGGCGTCGGAATCATTCCCCCGGGCGTCGAGATTAGTCCAGCGCGCGCGTGTGTTGGCGACAAGATTATCCTCAGCGGCGCCATCGCGGTGCACGGGATCGCGATCATGTCCGTGCGCGAAGGACTGGAATTTGAGACTGAGATCGCGAGTGACTCGGCACCACTGAATGGGCTGGTCGAAACGATTTTGGCTGCAAATAACGACGTGCATGTCTTGCGTGATCCCACGCGCGGCGGCGTGACCAGCGCGCTGACTGAAATTTCGCAGAGCGCCAAGGTAGGAATGCTGCTCGATGAGGCGTCCATCCCAATTGGCGAGGAAGTGAAAGGGGCGTGCGAAATTCTGGGCCTCGATCCTCTTTACGTGGCAAACGAAGGCAAGCTGCTCGCGGTCGTTGGCGCTGACGATGCCGATACAGTCCTGCGAGCAATGAGATCGCATTCCCTGGGTCGCGAGGCCGCAATCATCGGTGAAGTGACGAGCGACCATCACGGTTTAGTCCTGATGAAGACTCGCGTTGGCGGGACCCGCGTCGTCGACATGCTGTCAGGCGAGCAGCTTCCCCGCATCTGCTAGCGGAAGAAAGGAATGGTGCGCGATACAGGGTTCGAACCTGTGACCCCCTCCGTGTCAGGGAGGTGCTCTACCACTGAGCTAACCGCGCGTTGAAGCCTCGGATTATCAATGCCGCGCGCACCCTTGGCAAGCGACAGCCAGCGCGTGAAGTTCGAATACCTTGACGAAATGAACGTGCTCAAAATCCTTTCCCTGCTGGCTATGTTTCCTTTGGCCGCGACTTCGTTTTCCCTGTCGAGCCTTGGTTGGAAATTGATTAATACCAAAATTCGCAATGAGTTCGGCGATGTCCCGCGCGTCACCACGGCGGAACTAGCCGAGAGATTAAAGTCCCGGAATCCACCACTCCTGCTCGACGTGCGAACCGCGCCGGAATACGCGGTGAGTCACCTCGTCAACGCCATTCGAGTCGATCCATCGGCTGGATCTGACGCGGTCGCCGCGGCGAAGGATCGGGAGATTATCACTTACTGCTCGGTCGGGTATCGCTCGGCGCGTTTCGCCCAGAAGTTACGCGCGGCCCACTTTACTCACGTCGCTAATCTCGAAGGTTCAATCTTTGCCTGGGCGAACGAAAATCGTCCCTTGGTCCGGGTAACCGAAACGGTTAGCGTCGTTCATCCTTACAACGAAGTCTGGGGGAAACTGCTCGCACCGGAACATCGAGCTCGGATCGACCAGTGAATCTCACGCGTTACTTATAGTCGTTAGTTCGTGACCGTCTCCGGGTGCTCGCGGGCAAAAGATTGCAGCTTTACCACTTCCGCGAGCGCGACCTTTGCCTCGACCGACCGACCCATCCGCTCGCAGATATCGGAGAGTAAAAGGTACTGACTAGGCTTATCCGGCTGGCGCGCGACGGCGCGCTCCTGGGCGCGGAATGCTTCGTCGAGCCGATTTCGATCCCGGCAAATGCGAGCTTCGAGATTCAATGCTTCGGTGTCGTGAACGTCCAGTCGCGCCGCCTGCCGCAGTGCGGGCAATGCTCGCTCCGGATCACCGCTCTGCGCATAAAGTCGTCCTGCCGCCAGGTTCGCCGCATAATGCCACCAGTTTTGCGCCAGGAAGTCGTTAATCAACTGCAGGGCAGGCTGCGGCCCCTGACTCTTTCGCACGATTTCGGATTCGAGGGCGATCAAGTCCCAAACCTGCGGGTAATCATGTCGCGCCCGCTCCAGAATTGCGATCGCTTCCGTGTCCTGATGATCGTGCGCCAGCAAATGCGCCAGGTTCAGGGCGGCGATCCACGTGTGCGGATAATCCTTCCGGGCGGTCGCGGCGTGCTGTTCCGATTCGGCAAACATCTTCTGGGCTTCATCCAGTTTTCCTTCGCGGGCGAGAAGGTCGGCGAGGTTGTTGCGGGCAATGGGATAGTCGGGCGTCGTTTCAACCACGCGTCGCAGAATCTTTTCGGCCTCTTTGGCGTTGCCGTGCCGGGAATACGCCAGCGCCAGGTTGCCGGCGACCCGTGCACTCACCCCGCCTGAAGCAAAGGTTCGTTGATAAAACGTTAGCTCATCCGACCAATCGCTGCTGCGATACCAGCTGCGCGTCCCGAGAGCGATCACCGCAAAAGCACTTCCGACGACGATCATTTTTCTCCAAGCCACGGGCAGTTCGAGGACACAGCCCGCGAGGAAAATTAGAAAGCCGACGCTGGGCAGGTAGAGCCAGTGCTCCGCCACGGTCGCGTTGAGCTGAACTATATTGGACGTCGGCAGGTAACCGATGACGAACCAGGCCGCGCCAAAGATTCGCCAGGCTTGACCAGGTCCCCGCAGACACGAACCCGCGACCAGACACAGGGCGACGAACAAGCCAAGGATCGCGAGATATTCCGTCGAGGCCGCTGCCTGCCAGTGCGCGTGATCGATGTAGTGCGTCCCTTCGACGACGGTCCTTTCCATATGAAGGTTCGAAGGGAAAACCAGAAGCCGACCGTAGTCTCCCAAGGCCCGCATCATCATCGTCGTTCGCACTGGGAGCGGCCATTTTTCCGGCGGCGGACTAAAGCGAGCTTCCGGCAGATGGCGCACGGCAGCGTAAGCAGCAACGACCGCGAGTGTGCCCACGAGAATAAACAGCTTTTGTCTCGCGGCCGTGTTTTTCCCAAAAGCGAGAGTATGCAGGAGGAAGACTGCGACCCAGACCAGACCTACTTCACGAGAGCAAAGTGCGAGAAGGCCGCTTCCCATGCTCGCGCAGTAGAGAGCAATTTTTCCCCAGCGCGCCTCACACGACTTCGCTCGCAAAAACAGCACCCATCCGCCACAGGCAAAGGCGAAACAAAGACTATCGGCCCGGCCGGAAATGTAATCCACTGCCGCGGAGTGAACGGGATGAACCATCCAAATCAAGGCGACGAGAAATGCGCCGGTCCGGGCGATGGTTTTCTCCTTATCAGGAAACGGAACCAGGTGACCCAGAACCTCGATGAGCAGTCGGTAAAGGAGAAGCCCGGCGATGAGATGGAGAAGAATATTGGTTAAATGAAAGCCGCTGACTTCCGTGTTCCAAAAGTAATAGTCGACCATGAATGAGACGTTCTGCACCGGTCGATAATGGGCCGAAAAGGAGTCGAGAAAGAGGTGA
>JBBSEO010000122.1:0-6850 GCA_038239645.1 Chthoniobacterales bacterium
CAGCGAAATCACTGCGATCGGTCGACGCTCGACCGCGGTCGTTCCGTACAACCATTTCTCCAGGATCGGCGCTCCGAGTCCAAGCGCCCGTGCCGCGAGTAAACCCAGCCCCGTCGCAATGCTGAAATTGAAAAACGCCTGGATCAACACCACGGCTGGCAGCGGCAAAGGCAAAGGTTGCGCCGCCAGCCTTGGACCAAGCAACGCGGTCAGGTAGGGCAACAGCGCCAGGACGCTGGCGATCGCGGCGCACAAGAGCAGGAAGAACAATCGCCACGGGTAGCCGCGCTGCGCATTCATCAACGCATCTTACGCACAGCCGGTTTGGGCGGAAGCAAGATTTCCTGCCGGATCACCTCTGATTCATCTTATATCGCCACCCGGGCCATTCCCTGTCCTTCCCTCCGCCGCCTTTCTGCGGAACACTCCCCGCATGAAAAAAAAGAAGGCCGCCGATAAAAAAGGATTTTTCCGCCGCCACTCCCTCAGCATTTTTTCCGTCGCGCTGCTGATCATTTGGATCGTTGGCTATTGCTACCTCGATCCCGGTAATCACATCGGATCTTTTTTTGGCAATGCCATCGCCGACTGGAGCGGTTCGGTCGTGATCATCCTCGGGACGAAATTCCTCTACGAAGTTGGCTCCGCCGAGAGTCGCCCGGTCAAGCATGAGGACATCAAGACCTGGCGCGACTTCCTGCATTGCCATTCCCTCCTTATCTTCATCGTCGTTACCGGGATCGGCTGGGCCATCCTTTTTGCGAAGATGGATTCTCAAAGCAAATGGGGAGAAGTCGTGGGCAATATCGTTTCGGAGTGGGTGCAAATGGGCGGACTCGTCTTCCTCACCAAACGCCTGATCGAGGCCGGCTCGAAAGAAGGGCCCTAACTATTAGCGGAAAAAACGGCTCCACCGGCAAGGCCCTCGTCGAAGCAGGGCCTCCCGGAACTAACGAGTAGGGTCGTGCGAAGGCTTATCCGCGACCCTTAGGCGGATTTCTGCTGCGCGATCCACTCGCGCATGTGCGCCTCCAGCACGCTCATCGGCAGTGCTCCGTTCTTAAGCAGCTCGTCATGAAAAGCCCGGAGATCGAACTTCACTCCCAGTTCCGCTTGAGCGGCGTCGCGGAGCTCGCGCATCTTCAGTTGCCCGATCTTGTAACCAAGCGCCTGCCCCGGCCAAACGATATAACGATCGATTTCCACCGTCAGGTCGTCGATCGGACTCGGCGTGTTGTCGGCGAAATATTGGATCGCCTGCTCGCGCGGCCAGTTCATCGTGTGCAATCCCGTGTCCACGACCAGCCGCACCGCGCGCCACATTTCATCCGAGAGATGCCCGAAGTTCTGATAAGGATCCTTATAGAAACCCATCTCGTAGCCCAGGCTCTCGGAGTAAAGCGCCCACCCTTCCACATACGCGACGTAGAATCCGTTCTTCCGGAACTCCGGCAGATTTTCCATCTCCTGCGCGATCGCGATCTGGAAATGATGTCCCGGCACCGCTTCGTGCAGGGTCAGCGTTTCCATTCCCCATTTCGGCCGCGTGTCTAGCTTGGAGGTGTTCGCGAAGAACCAACCCGGTCGTCCCGATTTCAGGGAGCCCTGCTCGTAGTGGGCTGAGGGCTGCGATTCCGCGGCGTAAGCCGGCACTTCCTTTACTCCCCAGGGCAATTGCGGGAGATGCCCGAACAACTTCACCAGTTCCGGATCGATTCGCTTCCCAATTTCGCGGTAACCCGCCAGCAGTTCCTCACTCTTCGTGTAATAAAACTTCGGATCCTTCCGCAGATAATCGCAGAACTCCTTGAAACTTCCCTTGAACCCGGTTTCCTGCATCACCTTCTCCATCTCGCCCCGGATTCGTTTCACTTCCGCCAAGCCAAGTTGATGGATTTCCGCCGGGGTTTTCTCCGTTGTCGTCTGGAGCCGTGCGTTGAAGGCGTACCATTTTTCGCCGTTCGGCAGCGCGTTGTAACCGGTGCTCGTCCGTGCCCCGGGCAGATACTTCGTCACTAGAAAATCGCGCAGCTTCTGGTAAGCCGGTTCGACTTCCCTGGTAAACACGTCCGAGGCCGTCTGTTTCAATTCCGCTTGCTCGTTAGCTGAAATCACCGCCGGCATTTCCTTGAATGGCGCCAGGAACGGACTTTGCCGCGGATCCTTGACCAGAAGATTTTCCACCTGCTTCGGCACCTCGCGCAGCGTGATCTGCGGCGGAGTAATTTTCTCCGCCAACCCGCGCCCCATCTGCGCGATGTTCTGCTCGATCAACCTTGGCAACGCCCGCAAGCGTGCGATTAAATCCTGATAATCCTTCGCCGTCCGAAACTGGGTCTGCGCGATCACCTGCGCCGGATCCTGCTGCACCCCGTTCAGCTGCGTGACCGGCATTAGTTCTCCCGAGAACTGGTCGCCTTCCACGCCGAACTCCGCGTTCCGAAGATACAGGTCATAACTAATCACGTCGTCCCCGCTCAGCTTTGTCCGGTCGATTGACCTGATCGCCGCCAGATTCACTTTATTGATCTGCTTCGTCCGCTCGATCGCCGACGACGATGCATCCGTCCACCGGTCATTCTGCCCGGGATAGCCCACCGTGGTCGCGAACTCCGGATAAGTCTTCATCACGTATTCCCAGTTGGCGTCGAAAAGTTTGTGTAACCGGTTCGGCTCCGCCAACGCCTCGGAGTTCTTGGTCAGCGCGACCGCCTTATTTTCAAAATCCGTCGCGACGTCGGCCGAAAGCGAGCAAGCAGAGGAGATCAAAGCGAACGCAAGCACGAGCGGAAATTTCATAGGAGACGCACTCTCCCGCGACAAGAACCGATCGTCCACCAGCAATTCCTCGGACTGGCTCGCACGCTTCGTTTCTCGCCCGCCACTTCGAAGAATGTCCGCGGCGCCGTGGCTTTCTCTACTTCGGTTCCGTCACGAACCACACCGGCTTCAAATCCGCCAGTGGCCCCTTGAGCTTCTCCAGCTCCCGGGCCGGCCCGTGCACTTCGATTCGGGCCAGGTCTGCGATCTTGAAGAACTCCTGGAGCATCGCCCCGACGTTTTCGATGTGCGCCAGCAAACCCTCCGCGTCGGCATAGCCTTCCCGGCAGAAAACCTCGTCGCCCGCAGTGCTAAACCCGTAAAAAAGATTCTTCGTTTCTGTCGCCGTCTTCTCGACAAATCCCGGAAGCGCGGACTTCGCCTCCCCCATCTTTCCCGGGTGGACTTTGAAATATGGATGCAAGCTCACGAACTCGTTCGGCAATTTCATCGCTTCATCTTACCCGGAGGTCTGCGAAAGGCGCGAACTAAGTTTCGATCGAATTTTGCGTGCCTGGCTTCCGATCGCTTAACGATATGTTGATGAACCTTGGAAGCGGCCTCCAAACCGGCACCTTTCGCGGTGCCACGACAAAAAACCGGAGCCCCCAGGGCACTGCCGAGGAAGGCCAACGCCACCATCGCTAATCCCCGCCGACCGCGGCTACATCGAAGCCCTCCGCGATTACTGGATCGCGCGCGCCGACCTCGAGCGCGCCGTCGGCGGGCGGCTAACGAGAATAAGTATCGCCGCCGATCGCTCTAAAGAAGGGAGCCAACGCTAACCACGATATGATCGCACGACGCAAACTCGTTCCCGGCTATATGGCTATGGGCAGCAACGGCATGTCCGACATGTCCGAGATGGCCATGATGATGCCCGGCCCGAAAAACACTCTCCCATGATGAGCGGCACCGGCCAGTTCGGCCCCATCCAGATGGGCGGCATGTTCACCATCCTCAAAGTCCGCGACGGCATCACCACCTACGACGACCCCGGTTGGTACAAAAACCCGGAAGGCACCATCGCCAGTCTCGCGCCCACCTCTTAATTCGTCATTCTTCCTTCGGCCCCCAAATAACAGTTAGCCCATGACCACAGCGCCCCGCGGCGGGTGCGACCTAACGATTCACGCTTCACGCCACCCTGTCCGCCTTTCAATTGCGTCACTATAAATCGCTCGGGCTCGATTACCTCCTTACGCGCAATCACGCCCTCGCCAGCCGGCTCACCCGCCACGACCGCGCGCGCGGCTGGAGCACCCACTACCTGCGCGATGACGACTCCATCCGAGCCCAGTTCCACCAACAACTCGCGCAGGCCCGCCCTGTTCCGCTCCCGCAAGCGACGTCAGAACCCGCGCCAGGGGAAAAACGCCGCTGGTGGAAATTCTGATCGTCGCGCTCACCCTTCGCGCCCCGACCCCCCGCCTCCTTCCCCATAACCAATAACAATTAACCGATTACCGCGCAGCGCTGCTGCGCCCTCCCGCCTATCCAGTTTTTCCCGTTAGATTTATTCGGTTTCCGGCGTAACGTGACGCTGTGACAGATGAAGCGCTGGTCGCGCGCACATCCGACCACCACTTTGCTTCCTCTTTTCATCGCTCCGCTCCCGCCGCGTCGGAGCGACGCGCCTCTGTTGTCTCGCGGTGCATCGTCGGGGCACTTCCCCGACCACCAACTATGAACCCAAAACTCGTCAGCCAGGCCGCCGCAATCGTCCCCGAAACCGGAACGCTCGTCAACATGGTCCGCCAGCGGGTTCGCCAGCTCGCCAGCGGTCATCGCCCGCTCATCCTCGCCCTGCCCGGAACCGGCCTGGCCGATATCGCCCTCAGAGAAATTGCCGAAGGTAAACTCGTGAGTGAAGAAGTGCCTGCAGCTCTTACGGAAAATTCCAAACTCACCGTCTTACCAGCGCCGTCCGCGACGAAGAAAGCAGCCTGACTATCGCCAACCCGCCCAGTCCCGCCCCGTCACCGGTCTTTGACGCCCGTTCCTACCGGCGCGCCCATGCCGGCAGGCTCATGGTCGTCGTTCACCCCGATGGTCGCCCGCCGTCGCCGTGCGACTTTTGCCGCCTCGACGATGTCAGCACCCATCCCACCGGCCTCGTTATCACCGCCATCTTCGACGATGATCGCCGTTCCCATTTGATGGCGACCTCACTTCGGTTCGCAAACGAAGACGAAATCGCCTCCCGCTGCGGCCAGACCTAGGACATCAGAGAATGTTTCGCTCGCCACCGAGCGCATTCCGCTTTCGAAACTTCAGCGGTTCCGCTTGCCCCCAGATTTTCCCTTCAGCTTTTCAGCCCGTCAGGATTCCAGCTTTTTAAGCAACGCTCCACGCCCCCCGATTCTCCTTGCTGAAAAAACCCCCGCCGGTCACGATCGCAAACAAGTCAAAGTAACCGCTTTGCAGTTCGCCTTGGATAGGGCATCGGGAATTCCTGGTCGAGCTTCTTTACCTCAACCAAAGGACCAACCAATGAAGATTGCACTCACCAGCATGGTCGTCGCCGTAGCCGGCCTCGCCACCATCGCAAACGCCCAAACCGGCTCACCAGCGCCCGCCGCCTCAGCGCCCGTCGCCTCCGCGCCCGCGCGCACCGATATCTACCACGTCCATTTCGCTAAAGCCGCTCTCGGGAAAGCGGCCGAATCGGGCGACTCCTACCGGAAACAGGCGCCCGACGCTCCCATGCCCGGGCATTACCTCGTCCTCCGCCACCAGAACGGCGACTCCTGGGATTATTGCGCGATCGAGCATCTCGGCACCAAGATGACCGTCGACGCATCGCGCCCCGCGCCGCCGCCTGCGCAGGTCGCTTTGGGTGATTGGCACACCGATACCATCTGCAGCGGACCGCCCTGGGCGCAGTTCGCGAAGGAAATGGGCCTCGACGACGCTTCGAAAACGAGCGCCTCCGCCTATATCGTCTCGATGTATCGGCCAGCGCCGGGCCAGCGCGAGGAACTCGATAAATTCCTCAGTCAGGCGCCCGATCGCGCCAGTGATTCCAGCTCGGGCAACATCGTCCTGCAACACATGGAAGGAGCTGCCTGGACGTTCGTCAAACTGACCCGCAACAACAATTGGAACGACTTCGCGAAAGACGAGATCGCCAGCATCGCCGAGATGAAGAAAACCGACGTCGGCTGGTATAAATTGCGCAACCTCGTGTCTTTCCACACCGACACCCTCTGCGATCGCATGGTCCCGTAGACGAAATCCGGGCTCTTACAACATCTAGTTAGATAGACAGACGGCGCTGCCAGCACGCGGCGCCGTCTTTTTTCTTCCCCGGCGCGCTCCCGCGCCCCGTGTTCAACGCTCCCACGCTCCACGCTTCCACGATCCACGATCCACGATTCACGATTTACGCTCTTCCACGATCCACGATCCACGATCCACGATCCACGATTCACGATTCACGCTTCACGATCCACGCTTCAACTCTTCACGCTCCATATACAACCAATAACTCCCGGCGACGCCGTGCTCAGCTTTTCAGCTTTTTCCCTCTATCCGATCCGCGGGAAATGGATTCCCAGCTTGATGCAAATGAAGAGAAACAGGATCGCGCCCAGGGTCGAGAAGATCAGCCCCGCCGGATGAAACCGCGGGTTGCCCGGCCGCGCGAACATGTGCGTCAACGCCCCGCCCAGCACCGAGCCGATCAATCCCAGCACCACCGTCCAGAAGATCGTCATATGGACATGAAGCGCCAACTTCGCCAGCACGCCCGCGAACAATCCGATCAATAGATACCAAATGATATGAAACATGATGAATAGCCTCCTGCTTTAATTTTCTATCGTAAATCACCGGCTCGCCGATTGTGCCAGACTCCTTGCGCCTCACGCATCACTTTTCCTTTCAGCGTCTCAGCTTTCACTTTTCAGCGGTTTCCTAGGACGAAACGGATGTTTCATCGCACTTCGTCAGCAGGCGTCTCAACTGCGAAAATTGCCTCTTGCTAGTTGATTACGCCGGAAATTGCGTCGGCTCATGTCATCAGGAA
>JBBSEO010000123.1:0-6838 GCA_038239645.1 Chthoniobacterales bacterium
CCAATCGGTGTGGAAAACGCCGGGCTTATCCACGCGTTCGTAAGTGTGCGCGCCGAAATAATCGCGTTGCGCCTGCAAAAGATTGGCCGGCAAACTCGCCGAGCGATAGCTATCGAAGTACGCGAGCGACGCGCTAAACGCGGGCGCCGCGACGCCGACGTTGACCGCCTCCGAAATCGCGACCCGCCAGTTCTGTTGCGTCCTGGCGATGATGTCCGTGAAATAGGGATCGAAGAGGAGATTGTGCAGATTTTTATCCCGCGCATAAGCGTCAACGATGCGATTGAGAAACTTTGCGCGAATAATGCAGCCGCCGCGCCAGATGGTGGCGATGTCGCCGAAATTGAGGTTCCATTGATAGGTCGTGCTCGCGGCTCCGAGCAACTCCATGCCCTGCGCGTAGGAAACAATCTTGGAGGCGTAAAGCGCATCGTGCACCGCCTGGATGAGCGCTTTTCGATCGCCGTCGAATTTCTTCTTTTCCGGGTGCGGCAAAATCTTCGAAGCGGCGACCCGCTCGTCTTTGCGCGAAGAAATCACGCGCGCTTCCACCGCGGCGTTGATCGTGGAAATGACGACCGATTGGTTGAGCGCCGATTGGAGGGTCCAGAGACCAGTCCCTTTCTGGCCGGCCTTATCGAGAATGAGGTCGACCAGCGGCTTACCCGTGTCCAGGTCGATCTTGCGGAAAATATCGGCCGTGATCTCGATCAGGTAACTATCGAGGGCGCCTTTATTCCACGCGCTGAAGGTGTCCGCCAATTCCGCCGCCTCCATCCCGAGAACGTTCTTTAAAATGGCGTAGGCTTCGCCAATCAACTGCATGTCGCCGTATTCAATGCCGTTGTGGACCATCTTCACATAATGACCGGCACCGTCTGGCCCCATGTAACGGCAGCACGGCTGCCCGTCGACCTGGGCGGCGATCTTCTGGAAAATGGGCGCGATCAAGTCCCAGGCGGCGCGCGCACCGCCGGGCATCATCGAAGGGCCTTTCAGCGCTCCTTCTTCACCGCCCGAAACGCCGCAGCCGACGAAGTGAATACCCTTGCCCTCGAGGTCAGCGCAACGGCGCTGCGTGTCAGTGAAGAGGGAGTTTCCGCCATCAATGATAACGTCACCCTTATCGAGCAGTGGCAGGAGCTCGGCAATCACCTGGTCAACCGGTTTGCCCGCCTTGATCATGATCATCGCCTTGCGCGGCTTTTTCAGCGCGCCGATAAATTCCTCGATCGTTTTCGTGGGCGTGATGTTTTTTCCCTTCGCCCGCGTGGCGGCGAATTTTTCGGTCACTTCGGTGGTGCGGTTGAACGCCGCCACCGAAAATCCCTTCGATTCCATGTTGAGAACGAGGTTCTCGCCCATGACCGCCAGCCCGATCAGCCCAATATCCGATTGCGTCGCCATGATTTTAAGTATCTGATTTTCCTCCCCGCAAATGCGGGTCGAGCAGTTAACGAGAGACTTTGACGCATGGCAAATTACGTTTGCGAAATCGCTTTGAGCGAGGAGCCGCTGCGCCTACCGGCGAAGGCGGAGGTCGAGGGAGCGGGCGCGATTGTGGATTTTTGGGGCAATGTGCGCGCGCAAGAAGGGAGCGAGACCATTTCTGGAATCGAATACGAAGCCCATCGCAACATGGCCGAACACCAGCTCCGCGCCGTGGCGGAGGAAGCCGGACGAGAGTTTCCCTTACAGGCGGTCGTTTTGCATCATCGCATCGGCTTCGTCCGCACGGGCGAAAGTTCGGTTTTCCTGCGCGTGGCCGCGGCGCACCGGGGCGAGGCGTTCCGCGCGGCCCAATGGATCGTAGATGAACTAAAAAAACGCGTGCCGATCTGGAAGAAGCCTCGTCCATGAACTGGGCGAACCGCCTGACCCTGAGCCGGCTTGTTCTGACGATTATTTTCGTCGTCGCGCTCGGCTCTTCCTGGCGTTACGCGCACACGCTGGCTCTGGCGCTGTTCATCGTGGCTGGCATTACCGACTTCTTCGATGGAGAAATTGCCCGACGCTATCAGATCGTAACGAATTTTGGGAAGCTGATGGATCCGCTGGTGGACAAGGTGATGACGGCGGCGGCCTTTATCTCGCTCGTGCCCCTTGGAGCGATTCCCGCCTGGGCGGCGACGATTATTGTCGGCCGCGAATTTTTGATCACCGGACTGCGCCTGCTCGCCAGCTCGCAGGGTAGAGTACTGTCGGCGGAAAGGCTCGGTAAACACAAGACCTCCTGGCAAATTACTACGGTTCTCTTTTTCCTGACCCTGCTCGCGCTCGCGGAATGGTCGCCGGCAGCCTCCCACTCCGCATGGTGGGGGCAGTTGTGGTCGATCGGTGGACGCGCCCTGGTTTGGCTGACGGTCGCGCTAACGCTGTATTCCGGGCTCCGTTACACCTGGCAGCATCGCGCGATTGTGCGCGAGGACTCCTGAACTAGAAGCCGAGGTTCACGCCGAGATGGACTCGGTTCCGGGTATAGCTCGCCAGGTCTTGCTGCGACATGAGGTCGGTGAAGCTATAGCCTGCTTCGACCGAAGCGAAGCGGTTGATCACGTAGCGAGTAGACAAATTCAGGTTAAGATCGTCGTCACCCGACCCGAGGCTGTTTGCGACCGCGCCATTGTTACCACTCTGCTCATTATGATCGTAGTAGAAGCCAAGCTGGGAACTAATCCGAGCCGTCCAGCGATAACTCAGGTTGATCCCCGTATGATAGTTCGTTCGCCGACCCTGCCCAGCCAACGCACCCTCCTGGATACCGTACTGGTTAACCCAGCTAAGAAGCGATGACCTAGTTAAGACATAGCTGACCGATCCTTCAAAATAGGGTGAAATCGAGTCACTCTGATCGCTGGTCCGGTATTGTGCGCCGCCACGAAGCGAGTAGCTCAAACGCGGACCGATCGTCTGATTGACACCGAGAAGGCCGAAGTGGGTAATCGAATCGAAGTTTCCGGTTTGGTAGGTAGTAAACTGGAGACGATATTCCGCCACGCCGGTGACAGTCGGCAGAATGAGATAGCGGAATTCCGCGCCCACGGTATTCTCGATTCGATCCTGTGTCGGCGCGGAGAGGATCCCCGGTAGATTCGGAACCGCACTGCTTCCGCCAATACTCTGGATGTCGTTAAAGGTATAATGGGCGACAGTGGAAAAACGGGGCGTCCAAAGGTAAGTCGCAGACAAAGCGACGTTCGCATATAAATAGTCGCTCCCCGTTCGACGATTGATGCCGGTATTAAGCGCGAAATTTGGTTCTGGCTGATACGTTAGGAGGACGCTGGAACTAACGCTAAGTCGGGGGGTGAAGCGGTGCGTGAGAGTCAGGCCGAGTGAAGCATTGTAGTCCGCGCCACTCTGCCCCGGGCGATCGACGTAGTAAGTGACGCCGCCGCCAACTTGAAGGGCGGCGGTCGTTCGCGGTGTCGCCAGGGTATAGTTGCCGGAAAGGTTGGCACCGAAGAAGGCGGAGCCTTGGGCATCCGCGGTGTTGTTAATATTGTCGTCGTAACCAGCGCTAAGAGAAAGATTGAGATGAAGTGGGCGGCGCGGGGTGGACGGAGAGCCGAGACTTAAGGCAGGCGGGACCGCGTCGGTCGCGCTCGGGATTGACGGCGCGACAATTAATGGGAAACCCGGATCAAGCGGAAGGGAATAGCCTGGGGTTGGGGGGGCGGGCGCGGTGTCGTCGGCCGCGGTGACCGAGACTTCCTGCGCGGTCGCGGACAGCCCCAAAAGGCAACCCGAAACGAGAAGAAGCAGACGTAAAAGGCGGGCGGGGTGCGGCATGACTCCGAATTTCAGCGATCTAGGGTATTTTATCTGATGAGGCCGCGACAACGTTTTTCCGAGCGGGTGAAGGGAATCGAACCCTCGTCAGTAGCTTGGAAGGCTACAGCTTTACCATTAAGCTACACCCGCGGTGGAAGGGGAAAATGGCGCGGTTCCTCGCCGCTGCCAAGCGCATTTTCGCCCGTATCCCCTCTTGCCAAGCGAGCTCGGGCTGCCTAGCAATGTCATTCATGAGAATCCTCGCGTTTCTTTTTCTGCTCGTGTCCGCCGGATTGCTGCGGGCCGACCTGACCATCGTCCAAGAAGTGGAGGGCGTTCCCCTGCCGGGCAAGGAGGGACCATCGCAGATCACGATCAGGATGAAGGATGGCAAGATCCGCATCGACACGGGCACGATCGTGAGCGCGCTGATCGATGCCAAAAGCGGGGACGTCGCCACCTTGATGCACGAACAGAAGAGAATCGTGCGCATCTCTTCTGAACGGGCCGTGGCGATGGCGGAAATGATCAATCGTACTCAAAACAATGAGCAGAAGGAGAGCAAGCTCACTGCCACCGGGCGGAAGGAGACGATCGACGGCATGGAAACGGAAATCTACACGGCCGATACCGGGCAGGGGAAGGCGACCTGCTGGATCGCCAGGAACTACCCGAACGGTCCGGAAATCCTGAAACAACTCCAGGCCATGCAACCAAATGCGTGGAAGCTGGCCAACACCGGAATGCCCGATTTCCGCGATTTCCCCGGGCTGCCAATCAAAACGACGATCGAGAATGGCGGCAGACTAATCACGGCCAAATTGGTTTCCGCGAAGCAGGGTCCCCTGCCCGACAGCGTCTTCACGCCGCCCGCTGATTACACGGAGATAAAGTTGCCGAACATTTTCAGCGGCGAAAAGAAGCCGGGCGCGGCTCCCACGGCGTCTCCGTAACGGTCCGTGAGACGCCGCCTCGTCCTGGCCTCGCAGTCACCCCGGCGAACGGAACTGCTCCAGAAGGCGGGTTTCCGGTTTTCGATTGTCGCCGCTCGGGCCGCCGAGCTGACCAGCCCGGCGCTGACGGCGCGCGAACTGACGCTACTCAACGCTCTGCGAAAAGGCCGTTCCGTCCTGTCCGAGATCGAACCGGGGGCGATCGTCCTCGCGGCCGACACGCTGGTGGAGTTCCGCGGCGAATTCCTGGGGAAGCCGGCTGACCTCGGAGCGGCGAAGGGAATGTTGCAGCGCCTGAACGGAAAAAGGCACCGGGTTCACACGGGGGTTTATCTCGCGGAGGCGTCAGGCAAATATCTCGTCTTCGTTGAAAGCAGCGCGGTCACCTTCAAAAAACTGAGCGAGAAAGGAATCGCGCGTTATCTCGCGAGAGTGAATCCGCTCGACAAGGCCGGAGCTTACGCGGCGCAGGAGGAGGGCGCCTCGATTATTCGAAAGATCGAAGGTTCGCGGACCAACGTGATCGGTCTTCCGCTGCGACGAACGATTCGGGCGCTGGCCAAATTCGGAATCAGGGCAGGTTGACTGCGATTTCCCGGGGCCGTTCCACCGCTCGCGGCCTCGACTCGCGCCGCAAAACGGTAAAGAGAAACCAGACAATGAAGCAGTTGACCACGAGAATAAGAAAACCGAGCGGGCTGGGATGAAAGATAACGTGGTGAACTTCCAACGGGATCAGAATGCCGGTCGCAAAAACCATGAGGTATTCCGCCCAGCGTTTCTGACGATAAACGCCAATTCCTTCCACCAGGAGCAGGGCGGCGTAGAAGAGGGCGAAGAAGCCGCTGGCCCGCAACGCCCCTCCGTCCAGAACGTCCTGTAGCTTGTTCAGCAGATAGGAAATGGCGTGACTGTGTTCCAGGAGAATCTCGTCTGAAACCCAGTCGGAGACCGCATCGAGAAAACCGGCGCGGGTGCCGAGCATTAAAATCGAGCCGCCGAGCAGCAGCAACAGGACGCCGTTCGCAATCTTGAAAATGGCAATGAGCTTGAGATAGCGAGCGCTCCGTTTTGGATGAAGGATTTTGCGCTCCGTGCGTTCGCTCGTCACCTTGTCATCTTGGCCGAATCCATTCGCGAAGCAACGTTGGTTCCGCTCGTTCTACTCGTTGAAGAGAATTCGCCTTCCGCGCGGAAACAGCGATTAGTATTCGGCGCCCTGCCATGAAAAAAACGCTCGCGCTTCTTTGCCTTTCCAGCTGGCTGGTAAGTGGCTGCCAGCGGACTTCCGACGCGGTTTCCGGCACGATTGAAGTCGATGAAGCGCACGTCGCCTCGCGCGCTCCCGGGAGGCTGACGAAAATCTTCGCGCGCGAAGGCCAGTCGCTCAAGCCGGGCGATCCGATTGTGGAACTCGACGCCGCGGAGTTGCCGGCGCAGCGCGATCTGGCCCAGGCGCAAGTGGACGCGGCAAAACGCGACGAGGAAGCTCAGGCCGCGCAACTCGATTACCTGCGCGCCGACGCGCGCCGGCAACAGGATTTGCTCCGCAACCATACCGTTTCGCCGAACGAGGCTGAGCGCGCCGCCAGCGCTTCGAACGCGCAACAGAAAAATGTCGAAGCCGCTCACATGCGCGTGGCGCAGGCGAACGCGCAACTGGCGCAGATCGAGACGCAGTTACGCGAAATGCGCGTGGTGGCGCCGAGCGATTCCGTCCTCGAAGTCCTGAGCGTGAAAGTGGGCGACGTCCTGCCGGCGAACCGTGAGGTCGCGACGCTTATCCTGCCGCAACATCTCTGGGTGCGCGTTTACATTCCGGAAAATTGGCTGGGACGCGTCAAGCTTGGGCAGAAGGTCCGGGCAAAAGTGGACGCCTACCCGAACGTGGATTTCACCGGCGAAGTCGAACAGATAAACCGGCAGGCAGAATTCACTCCCAGGAATGTGCAGACGGTGGAGGACCGCATCCGGCAAGTCTTCGGCGTGAAGGTCCAACTCGACAATGCCGCGGGGAAGCTGCGCGCCGGGATGTCGGCCGACGTTTATTTCCCGGAGCCGCCGCAGAGCTGAGCCATCATGGAAGCCATGATCGAGTGCGAAGGCCTGAC
>JBBSEO010000124.1:0-6829 GCA_038239645.1 Chthoniobacterales bacterium
AGAAGCCCGGCGATGAGATGGAGAAGAATATTGGTTAAATGAAAGCCGCTGACTTCCGTGTTCCAAAAGTAATAGTCGACCATGAATGAGACGTTCTGCACCGGTCGATAATGGGCCGAAAAGGAGTCGAGAAAGAGGTGATGGCGGAACACTTCGAGCGCCAGGAGGGGGCTTTTGATGAAGGGATTGTCCCGGGCGAGATAAACATCATCCCAGATCAGGGAGCCGGTCAGTGCCGGAAGATGAACGATGAATCCCGCTACAGCCAAAAGCGCGTAGCGCAGCCACGCTTTGCCGACGATGGCGCCGCACTTTGCTCTCAGGGCGAGATGGGTCATGGGAGAAAAGGAAAACGTCCTTTCGCTTTCACGAAAGGACGCTAGTTCTTTGCCACTTGGGCAGGAATTTTCCTAGTTGTAGGGCGACCAGAAACTGCTGGGCGCCACATCGGATAAGGCCGCAAAATCGGACCCCGGAACTTTGGGAATCGTATCGACGGTCTGGTTCCCATAGTCAGTTCCGAGCAGGCTTTTCCCCGTGGTATACAAAGCAGTGCCGTTCTTCGCGTAGGCCGTCCACGCCACTATCGGCACCGTATCACCCGTTTTCTTCCCGTTTTCGATTGCATATTGATCGACCGCTCCGTCGATCACGCGTAAATCGTTGAGAATCTTTGAGGCTTGCGAACGTTTGCGCGCGCGCAGGAACCCCGGGACCGCAATCGCGGCCAGCAGGGCGATAATTGCCACCACGATCATGATCTCCACCAGCGTGAAGCCAGTAGTTTTACGATTGCGTGTTAACATTTTAGTTCGTTTTTGTTTAATAGAGGAGCAAGCGAAGTCTTACGGTTTCGTCCTTACAACTCACTACCTGCCATCGCCACCTTCGCGGAAATGGCAGGTGTGTGAATCGTTAGAGCCTGATCACTTGTATGGTGACCAGAACGTGTTTGGTGCCACGTCCGACAGCGCATTGAAGTCGCTGTTCGGCACGACCGGGATCGTGTCCACGGTTTGAGGCCCGTAGGAGGTACCGAGCAAGCTTTGGCCTGTCATGTAGAGCGCTGTCCCCTGCTTGACGTACGCGGTCCAGGCGGCAATCGGCACGGATCCGCCAGTGCTCTTGTTGTTTTCGATTGCGTATTGATCAACCGCAGAGTCGATCATGCGCAGATCGTTCAGGATGCGGCTCGCCTGGGAGCGTTTACGGGCCCGGAGGAATCCCGGCACCGCGATCGCAGCCAATAAGGCGATGATCGCAACCACGATCATAATTTCCACGAGTGTGAAGCCCCCGCGGCGGCTATTGAGTTTGTTCAACATGCTAGTCTTTCTTTGGTGTTTGTTTAATTGCGTCCGGTGGCTTTCGCTTCGGAGTTCCCTGCCTATGTAGCAGCCATAATGCCAACAGAGGGCTGATTTAGAATTTCTAGAATCCCCGTGTTCCCCGCCTAAGAGTCATTTACGGCGCGTTTCTCGCTTGTAGAGCAGGAAGCGGAGGCAAGACTCCGCCCACCCTGTTTTTTTAGCTCATGTTTCGTAAAGCCCGGTCTTTCTCGATCCCCCCCGGCGTTTTCGCCGCCGTCCTACTCCTGCGGCTGACGGTGTTGAGCCGGCTGAGCGACTCGCCATTGCTCCTTCCGACCCATGGGGACATGCATTTCTACGACGGATGGGCCCAACGGATTGCCGCCGGAGAAGGAGGGGAGCCGCACGCTTTTTACGGCCTGCCCGGCTACGCCTGGCTTCTGGCGGCACTGTACCGGATTTGCGGCCACGCCCCTTATGTTCCCCTGTTCTTCCAGGCCTTGGCGGACGCGGGAACAGCGACTTTGATCTTCCTCCTCGCCCGACGCCTGGTGCCAGACAAGGTCGGGGGAACGGTCGCCGGTCTTCTCGCGGCGATCGGTTGGGCGTTTTTCGTGCCCGCCCAAGCCTACGGCGCCGTGCTGATGCCCACCTCGCTGGTCGTATTCGTCTACTGGCTTGTGGTCTGGTCCATCGTCCGCCGGGAGGCCGCGCTATCGCTCCCACTCACCTGTCTTGTCGGCCTTCTCATCGGCTTGGCTGCGACAGCCGTGGCGACAATTCTCTTTTTGATTCCGCTCGTCCTTGTCGCGGTCTGGTCGAAAAGGCCAACCACCCTCCCAACGGCCGGGCGAACCCGCGTGCTTACCGCTGCGCTCTTCCTCGGCGCCATCGTTCTCGGCACCTCACCCTGCTGGATTCATAACTACTTCGTCGCCCGCGATCCCGTCGTGCTTTCCGCGCACAGCGGCGTCAATTTTTGGATTGGAAACAATCCCACCGCTAACGGCTACCCGCATTTTCCCCCGGGACTTCGCGCCGGTCAGGTCGCAATGTTGCAGGACTCAATCGATGTCGCCGAGCAAGCCGCCGGGCATCCGTTAAAGCGGGCCGAGGTTTCACATTACTGGTCAGCCCTGGCCTGGAACTACATCAAAGCTGAACCATTGAGATGGCTGGCCCTCCTTGCGGTCAAAATGCGCAATCTCCTCAGCTCATTTCAGTATGATGACCTCAGTATCATCACCACCATGCGCGAGAGCGGGATACTCTTCCCCGGGATTTACTTCGGGCTCGTCGTCGCGCTCGCCCTTCCGGCCAGTATCGTTCTCGGGCAAGCAAAGCCCTTGTCGCGTTGGATCACGGCCGCTGTCCTCCTGCAATTCATGGCGCTGCTGCCAGTCTTCGTCACGGAACGCTATCGTTTACCGGTTGTTCCCGGTTTACTGGTCCTTGCCTCGGTCGCGCTGGTTACGCTCGCGCAACGTGCGGCCCGGGCGCGATACAACGTGCCCTGTGTCTATGGCATTCTCCTTGTCCCTTCCCTCCTTCTCGTAAGCTGGCCCCAGCGTAACCCGGCTTTGTGGGCCCTGGACGCTTACAACTCCGGCTGGCAGGCGCTCGACGCCGGCAATCTTCCGCTCGCCGAACAGAAGCTAAATCTGGCCTACGCCTATGTGCCGAAAAATGCTGCGACCAATCTCGCCCTCGGCAATCTTTGGCTGGAACGTCATGATTTGAACCGCGCACAGCAATTCTATAATACCGCAGTGCGGCTCGAGCCATCATCAAAGGCCGGCTGGTCTAATCTGGGTGTAGTGGCGTTCGAGCAAGGCGAACTGGCACGCGCGGCGCAACTATTTCGGACCGCACGCGACCTTGCGCCCAACGAACCAAAATCCCACTATCTGTTAGCCCGCACGGAATGGAATCTGGGTCACGTCGATACGGCGCGCGAGGAGATTGAATCGGCCGTTCGACTCCGTCCGACGCAAGGGGAGTTCCTCTCTCTCAGGAGCCTGATCTCGGCGAAGCCTTGATCAAGCTCGCTGCTACTTCCATCCTTCAATCACGTCAAGTATCAGATCCTCAAAGCTCTGCACTTTTGTTGGGCCCGTGAGCGACAGGGGAAATTGCTCAGCCTTGGTCGCGTGCTGTCGCAGGAATTGACCGACATAATACGGCCATAGATTACTCCCATCCAAGCCGTGCCACTTCCCTTCTTCATCCTTGAAGACGAGGCGCGGTGTGGGAGGCGGTAAATCCTCCTTTGACATCGGCAATCCTCCCACCAAAAACACGCGATGACCACTTCGCAACGCGATCTCCAACTTGTCCAGGACGGGTTGATGGGCATTAAAGATCTTCATCTGCTCCAGGACGAGATCGTAACGGTGGAGATGGTGATCTTCGATGGGGGGAATGGTGACGACTGGGACCGGCCCGTGATAGTAGCGGAGAAACGAGATCGCGCACTCCCATCGGGGGACCAAGACCACGTCGCCAGCCTGCACCTTTTCGTTCACCAAGGGAGCGATTAGATCCACATTCGTATGCCTGATCGAAACCTCTCCCCAAGCCTTGAAGCTGGCTGACGCCAGAAGCAGGAGTCCGATCAGGATAGCTCCGACCCTTCTGCCACTCACTCGCGAGTGATCTGACTCCGAACGGGTAAGATAGATCACGTCGAAAGCTGCCGCCGCAAACGCCGCCATCGAAATATAATACCAAGGCTGGGTGAAGTAATGCAGCGTCCGCAGAAAGGCGACGTAGCTCATGAGCCCTACGACCGCGGCCACGAAGGCAAAGAGAATCTCCGGTGGCAGGCGACGCCACCACGGCCCTGGGCGATTGTCCGTCGGCGACGCGTCCGTTCGTCGATCGGTGGCGACAATCACAATCGCGAAAAGAAAGAGCCCGGTCCACACTCCGATCTCCCACAGGAACGGTGAACCCGTCACCTCGCACGAACGCTTGAACAAAAAAGGCAGAGTCACGCGATAATTAACGAGAAATGTCCATAGTCGCATCCGCGCCATCATTGGGACATAGGGTAGGAGACTGACTGCGGCAATCATTCCGATTCCGAGCACGATGAGTACCTTCTTCCATTCCTTCGCACGCGCCGCCACCGCGATTGCTCCCATCGCCACGGCGAACAAGAGCACCGAGTTGTAGTAGAGACACTGCACCGCCAGGAGGGCGAAGAGGAGCGCGACCACGATCCGGCCCGCGCTCAACGGTTTCTGCACCAGCTTCCAGAAGGATCGCAGCGTCAGGAGCAAAAGAAGAATTCCCAAACCGTAGGCCCGGACGGAGTCGCCGTAGCGCATGAACATGGGGTTGGACCCGAGAAGCGCCAGCGAGAGGATCGGCGCGCGCGCGCCAAAGGAACGCCCGCTCAGCCAAAGTGCTCCGATGATCGCCAGCCCTACGATCAAACCGAGAGCCCGAAATGCCAGATCATTGCCGGCACCGAAGATTGTAATCCAACCCCGCAGGATGAGGAAATTGAGGATTGGGAAAGAGTCGTAGTCGAGATGGCGCCACATTCCGGAAATCGTAGGCCATGACGCCAGGTTGACGCTGTTCACCTCGTCTCGCCAAAGTCCGCCAACTTCCCGGAAGAGACGGAGATGAAGTGCCACGGCGGCCAAAGTCAGGAGAATCGCGACCAGCCATTCGAGGCGATCCAGCCATTGAATTGTCCGATCCCAGCGCGGTTCCGGCTTATCCATCTTCAGGCTCCCCGCGCAGCGGCGACCGGACTACTTTTTCGCACCGATGACCACGGCTTGAACCAGCAGGTCACGAATTCCAAAATAGTAATCGACCAGGTTCAGGCCCGCGCGCTCGACCACGTCTCGCGCTTGATCGCGCGACTCCAGGAGCGAGATTTCCGCCGGATGCAAGCGAACGGGAGTTCCATCAGCACGTCGGAACCAGCCCAAAACCACGTGGATCGCTTTCAAAACAAGGACGCTGGTTGCTCGCCGATGAGGCCAGAAAATGACGACCTTGCCCCCCGGCTTTACGGTTCTGCTCATCTCGCGCAGGATCTGCACAATTTGGTCTTCGGTAAAATGTTCCACCACGCCGAGATTATAAGCGCCATCGAAAGTTCCGCTGCCGAGCTGGTACAAATTGAGGATGTCTCCGTGCTGGACCATCTCCGCTTTCGGATTGTTGCGCCGATAAGACTCGAGCGCCGGCATTGAGATGTCGACTGCCGTAATGTGCATTTCTCGCGAAAGATCGGCGTCGACCTGACCGGAACCGCATCCGGCGTGTAGCAGACGCGCCCCCGGAGGAAAGTGTTTATGAATACAGCGATTCAAATTCCGCCGAATTGCGAGACGCCGGTAGGTACTTGCCACGAAAGAATAACTACTCCGAACCCTGTCCTGACTTTGCGTCCAGTAGCTATCCCAACCTTGCGGGTCTTCCAGCGCCGACTCCGCCGCGAGGATTGGGGGAATGGGCGACGAAAGGAGAAAACTTTCCGGGTGCCGCAGTCCCGCCCAATACAACTTCAGCAACCGGTAGGCACTGCGCCACGTTTCCTGCAGAGACATTTTGGAACTTCCGTACGTCCGTGCCGGAAGCGCGATCGGCATCTCAGCGATCGTGAAACCATTCCGGTGGAAAACGAAAAGACTTTCAAAGAAGAAGGAATAGCCACGCGAACGCACCCGCGCGAAAAGATCCTGCGGGATCCGGGACAGCTGATAACAGCGCAGGGCACCGGTCGCATCTTGCGGTAGCTTGAGTAGACGGGTCGTTAGCAAATGCCCGAGGTGAGTGAGCGAGCGGCGCAGCAGATTCCAACCGGGCAGGCTATCCCGTTCCAGATAGCGCGAACCAATGGTTACGATCTGCCCGCTCCCTCCCGCGAGATCGAGCAGGCGCGCCACGTCGGTCGGTTTGTGCGTAAAGTCGCAGTCCATCGTGACCAGGGTTTGGTATTGTTGCTCATAAGCATACCGAATTCCATCCTGATGAGCGCTGCCGATCCCGAGTTTTCCCGGACGATGCAACGCGCGAACTTGCGGGAATTCATCCGCTAGTCGATCGATGATTGTTCCCGTGCCATCGGGAGAATGATCATCGCAGAAAAGAATATCGGCTGGAAATGGCAGGGCGATGAGTTCCCGGCAAAGGCGTTCAACGTTTTCCGATTCATTATAAGTCGGGACAAAAATGAGAAGATTGTTCCGAGCTGCCCTGCCCTCCCGCACTAACGACTGAACCATCTCCTCAAATCCGCGGGTGGGGGACCAGCCCGTCGCCTGGTGAAGTTTCCGCGCATCGCCGCAGAGAGTCTGCGGCGGTTTCCGTAAAAGTTGAGGATCGACCTCGACAAACTCTTCCGCGTTCAGACCGGCCTCGCGAAAAGCAACGGAGACGAACTCGCCCACGGTATGCGTTTCTCCCGAGGCGATGATAAAATCATCCGCGGCCGGCAGTTGGAGAATGCGCCACATGGCCTCGACATAGTCTCGCGCATCACCCCAGTCCAC
>JBBSEO010000125.1:0-6809 GCA_038239645.1 Chthoniobacterales bacterium
TGACATCACCGACGACCTTCGCAATACCGAATACCTCGATTCCAACGTCACCTTTCTTCCCGTCTTCAATTTCTATCCGGCGCCTACGGGCAGCGCGACTCCGCTTCCGGACACAACCGCGAAAAGAAACGGCACCGCCGTATACGCCAAATCCTATCTGCGCAACAAACGCCGCGGGTAGTTCAAAAAGACAGGCAAATTATGAAAAAGTGTAAATCCAGCGAGAGCGCGAACATTCTTATCACCACGCTGAGCGTTATCTTTATCCTATCGATGGTGGGCGCGAACGTTTTGATCAATTGCACCACGCGCTACAACGTGACGGCAAAGCAGGTCAAAGCCTGGAAGACAGCGCTCGTCGCGGCCGAAGCAGGCGGCGACGTCGCCTTCAACACCATCCGCAAGGCGGTTAACTCCGCCAGTCCCGCCACCGTTTTCGCCAATGACGGCTGGGCAACTGCGTCACCGGCTCCGAGCTGGACCAAGTCCGTCGCCGCCTTCGGAGAAAACAACAGCATGACTGCTTCTGTCACCGTCGACACGCTGCCCGCGCCGAATATTAGTCCTGCCGATACCAACTATTATTACCGCATCCGCTCCACCGGCGTGGCGCGTGTTTTCGGACTAAAACGAACCGGGATGGACGATCGCATGGATGCCAGCACTAAGGGTGACAGCTTGCTCCGTAAGATCGATTTTAACTACGACCATTACATCGCCGCCTACGGGCCAAATGGCGACGGTGTCGGCGCCCAGATTACTCCGGTCCCGAACCCGCAGATTTCACGTCGAGTCGAGCTGATCACCGTCCCTATTCGTCAATTTGAGGTTGCGATCAAAGCGAGCGGAACCTTCTACGGCATGGGAAGCGCCGCTTACATTGATAGCTTCCGCTCCAGCAATGGCGCCTACAGTAGCAGCGTCAAAACCAACGCCAACAGCCCTTACTACGGCGACTCCCGCAGCGGCTCGGTTGAGATCAACGCCGGCACTGCGACGATCATGGGTTCAATCTATGGGAACGTCTATACCAACAACGGTACGGTCACCGGCAAGACGACTAACGTTGTTTCGCCTGGAGTCATTGACAATAGTGTCGCCTTTACCGCGGATCCGTATAGCATGCCGAGCACCGCTGGCTGGGATACCGCGGTAGCTGACACGGGCAATTACTCCTCTTCTGCGTCCGGAAACGTGACCTTCACTCCCAAGGCCACCGGCTCGGAGACGGCACCGATCTACTACATTCTGAATTCGTTCTCGAACAATGTAAACTTAACCGTCAACCCCGCCACCGGTGCCGGGGCGGCGAAGACTTACGTCGCCATCCTCGTGAACGACGACCTGGGAACAAGTAACGGAAATGGTCCTTCTTACAATGTCAGCGGGAATGTTCAGGTGAAGATTTATTTCACCGGGAACTTCAACACGAAAGCGAACGCCGTTAGTAACACCACCGGCTACTCAGGGAACCTCCAGTTCCTGAATGTCAGTTCGACCCCGACGAGCATTAACATCAATTCGCCGGGCGATTTCTCGGCGGTCTTCTACGCGCCGAATTCGGACATGAATTTGAACGGTAACCCGGACGTCACCGGCTCGGTCGTCGTGCACAATTTCTATTCCAACGGTAACGTCGGCTGGCATTACGATCGCGATCTTTACAGTGAAGGAACGCCGGTCGATTACCGCGTCGCCAGCTACGTCGAGGACGTCCGCTAACGCCTCAGCGAGAGGCTCTCCACCGCTTGGCTCGTGGGAAAAAGCGATTGACAATCCCGGGAACGCTCCCGAAATTCATCATTCCTTTTTCCTCGATGATTGGCTCACGTCTTCCTTCCAGCCCCACTTCGTCCGATTCGAGAAATATTCTACCGTTTCCGGCGGAGTCCGTGCGGCCCGCCGCCGCCGCCACCACGCGAATTATGACGACTCAACTCTTGCAGGACGCCACCGAAGTTATCCCCAACACGCAAGTGCTGATCAACGTCGTCTCCAAACGCGTGCGTCAACTCGGCCTCGGTCATCGCCCGATGGTGGAGGTGACGAATCGCGGTTCGCTGACCGATATTGCGCTGCGCGAGATCATCGCCGGCAAGCTTGCCTTCGAGGAGACGGAGGCCGAAACCGCCGAAACGGCGGCCTGATTTTAGCGTCAGCTCGGTCATGGCTACCGAGACCATTCTCAATCGCAAAGCGCTGCGCGATTTTCACATTCTCGAGCGCTACGAGGCCGGCCTCGAACTGAAAGGCAGCGAGGTCAAATCGATCCGTGCCGGTAAGGCCAACATCAACGACGCCTTTGCCCGAATCGAGAAAGGCGAGGCGTTTCTCTACAATGCCGATATTCAGCCCTACGAGCGTGCGAGCCACGAGGTGCCTGCCGCCAAGCGCGTGCGGAAACTTCTGCTGCACCGCCAGGAGATCGACAAACTTTATGGTGAAACCCAGGTCAGTGGCCGCGCCCTCGTGGTTTTAAATCTGCATTGGAAGAACGGTCGCCTGAAGGCCGAGCTGGGTGTGGCCCAGGGAAAGGTCGCGCGGGACAAACGCGACGATTTGAAAAAGCGGGCGACCGACCGCGAAACCGCCCGAGAAGTGGCGCGATTCAACCGCAAGCACGGATAAAGGCGCCGATCCCTCGCTGCGGCGCGTAATCTCACTCGATGAAGCGTGCAAAATTCCCGCTCCTTGGCGTCGCCCTTTTGGGCGCCTGGGCGATCAATCGCGCCATTCGCTCGCGTTACTCATTCGCGGGCAAGATTGTCCTGATCACCGGTGGATCGCGCGGTCTCGGATTCGTTCTCGCTCGCCACTTCGCGGCCGAAAACGCGCGGCTCGTTCTCCTCGCTCGCGATGAAAAGGAACTCGCCGAAGCGAAAAGAAAACTGCAGCCGGCCGAAGTGCTGACGATCCGCTGCGACCTGACCCAGCGCGAAGAAATGATCGCCGCCGTTCAGCAATGCGTTGCGCAATTCGGCGGCGTGGACGTCCTGATCAATAACGCGGGCGTGATCGAGGTTGGCCCGCTCGCACACATGACGCGCGAAGATTTCGAGCGCTCGCTCGCGGTGCATTTCTGGGCGCCCTACGAATTAACAATGCTCGTCCGCCCGTTAATGCGCCGGCGCGGCGGCGGTCGCATCGTTAACATCGCGTCGCTTGGTGGCAAAGTCGCCGTTCCGCACATGGCGCCCTATTCGGTTGGCAAATTTGCGCTCACTGGTTTCTCCGACAGCATTCGCGCAGAACTCGCGCGCGAAGGAATCGCCGTCACCACCGTTTCGCCGGGAATGATGCGCACCGGTTCGCAAGTGAATGCGAAATTCAAAGGCAATCACGCCGCCGAGTTCGAATGGTTTTCCATTTCCAATAAAATCCCATTCTTCTCCATCGCGGCCGAGCATGCTGCCGCGAAGATCGTCGGCGCCTGTCGTCGCGGGCAGGCCTCGCTCATCCTGACCTTGCCCGCGCGCCTCGGCATCGCCGCCAACGCCATCGCGCCCGGCCTGACTGGCCTGGCGATGAAAGCGACCAATCGACTTCTGCCGGCGCCGACCGGCGCCAGCGGCAACGAACTGCGTTCCGGCCGCGAGCTGCGCTAGCCGCGTCAGTCCCGGATCGCGGTCGGAATGAGAATGCCGTCGCGCATGCCGTGGATCATCTTCTTGTCGGCCGGCACGATCGTCGCCAGCGCGCCCCGCATCTTTACCTTGTTCTCCTCCACGAAAAAATACGGACAAAGGCGAACCCGGCCTTTCATGGTTTTCGCTTCGCCCGTCTGCGAATCAAAATAGGGATGTTCGACGATGTGGCCCTTGTGAAACTGCTGCATCAGCATCGGCCTCGTCGCGAAAGTCTGCAGCGCCTCGTCAATCCGCGATTCCCATGCTGCCTGGGGTAAATCAGAACCGAGTGCGACCCCACGGCTACCCCAGCCGAGTGGTGAAAATCCGCTGACCTTCAACATCAGTTCGCGATTCTTCTGGCTGAATTTTCGCGCTTCCCGCCAATCTTGAATTTCCAGGCGCGGAATGACCGCATGCTGCGGCAGCGGCGCCGGATCGATCAACCAGGTGTAGGGAATAACCCGCTGGAGATTCCAAAAATATTTCTCGCCCAACTCGCGGCGCCAGAATTCACGCAGCGGCTGTAACCAGAAAAGGGCGAACCACATTTTCTCCTCGAGGAAGGGCTTCGGTGGGGGAGTCATCCGGATGCCGCCGCGCTTCACGGCTTGGAGCACGGAGTCGATCGCGGGAATATTCGGCAAATCGAACATCTCGAAAAAACGGTAAACGTCGCGCCCTTCTCGCGGCACGTAGTTTTCCGCCGCGGCCACGCCGTAATCCCGACTTTTTGTCGCCGCATTTACCTGCGCGGCGAGCCAGTTCATTTCCGGCCGATAGGTGGCGGACTCTTCGCTCACCATGATGTCGCCCCCACGCGGCAGCACCGCGCGAAAACCTTCGATCATTTCGTCCTTCGCGCCGATGACGTCGTCCCCGAGCGCAGCGTAAGTCCGATTGAACCACGCGGTGAGACCGATCCCGCCCGGGACGGAATCGATTTCCGCGATGGTGTAGCCGTTGTCGGTCAGGATAAGGTCCGGCCGAATGATCGCGGGCAAGTCGTCGCGCAGCTCCTTCGCGAGCGCGAACTCGATCAATTCGGGCGGTTTCCCCGCATCGAGATATTCCGCGACCCAGGCCGGCTGTTTTCCGCGCGCGCTCAACTGATAGAGTTGATTGCAGGCGCGCTGGAAAACGAAAAGCTGATGACCAAGTTGCTCCAGCTCTGCGGCGAACTTCGCCGTCACCGGAAAAGGTTCGGGCGAAATCAGCCAGTCTTTTTCCGCGAACAAACCTTCCGCGGGCAGCGCCGCCCGAATCGCTGCAAGTCTGTCCATCACCGCCCGCTCGCCATCCGCTTCAACGCCAGCTTCACCAGATCTTCCGCGCCTTTGCCCTCGCCCTCGCGTTCCTGCAATTCGCGCACGGTTTTGTGCGCGTCGACCTGTTTGTAACCGAGCGCGATGAGCGCGAGGACGGCTTCATTCGCCTGCGCTTGCTCGGGCGTCGGCGCATGCGTCGCGCTCGCCGCTTCCCACGCCGCCGCGACGCCGACCTTATCTTTCAATTCCAGCACCATTCGCTCCGCGGTTTTCTTGCCGACGCCGCTGATCTTCGAAAGTGCGGCCACGTCAGAATTCACCACCGCGCTTTTGAAATTGCTCACGTTCATTCCACTCAGGACCGCGAGGGCCAGTTTCGGGCCGATACCGCTGACGTGATTCACGAGGAGACGGAAGAGATCGCGCTCCGCCGTGGTCATGAACCCGTAGAGAATGTGCGCGTCTTCGCGCACGTGCAGGTGGGTCAGCATCTCGACGGGTTGTCCCGCCGCGGGCAGCTTGTCGTAGCTGGAGAGTGGTAGAAAAACTTCGTAGCCGACGCCGCCGACATCGATTGTTGCCTGCGTGGGCAGCGCGTGGACGAGCCGTCCGTGCAAAAAAGTGATCACGTTGGCAATCGTTAAACGCTCACTGTGGCTTGAGCAAGAGGGTCAGCTCAACCCCTTGACCTTTGGGGATGTTGAAGCCGTGAGTGTGAAATTGCGACCAGGCCGGGTCCGGTTGCGGAAAAATCTGTTCGGCCACATTGCTTGGGAGAACCAGCAGGCGCGGACCTTCTTCGGCCATGAAGGCGGCCGCTTCTTTCCGCTTCGGCGTCGTCAGGAAGTCGTTGAGATAGCGCCGGAAATACCAGACCAGGCTGGGTTCGTTGAAATCGACCGCGGCAAATTTCATCTCGGGGCGCAGCGCCGTGGCACTTTGACGGGCGAGATCGTAGGCTGGGAATTTCCGCGCCACCAACGGCGGCGCGATGAGAGCGACCAGAAATAACGTCGCGGCGGTGGCGATCGCCCACGTCCGCGAGAGCTGCAACGCGCGCGCGTGACGTGCCAGCAAAAGCGCGAGCAGGGGAAAAGCGGGCAGGGTGTAGTGCGGCAGCTTTGTTTTCACCAGCGAGAAAATTAGAAAGATGATCAGCGCGCCGACGACCAGATAACGATCCGTTCTGTCAGCCTGTGCGCGCAAACGTTTGATCAGCGGCAGAAGGTTCAGCGACCACGGAAAGAAACTGGCAAAGACGCTGACGAAATAGAACGGCAGAAGCGCGACGTAGATCAACGGAGACGACGCTCCATGTCCTTCCATACTTGCGACCGATCGAGCGAGCACATGTTTCCCGATTCCGATTTTCCAGAATTCGCCGTTGGTGCGCAGGAGTGCCGGAGTTCCCCAGGCGCAGACCAGGCCCAGCATCAGAACGATTCCGGCAAGGTGGATGAAGCTCCGTCGTCGCGCGGGCTCGCCGCGCGTGAACGCCACCGTCAGGAGCGGCGTCCATCCAATTGGTCCCTTCGCCAGGAAAGCCAGGGCTAACCAGAAATAGTAGCAGAGAATATTCCGATTCTGCGACCCCGGCTTGCTTTCATCGAGCCCCTTAAATTCCCAGCCGGCGCGATGCGCGAGGGTGACGAACAGCACCAGCCACATGTCGGCCACCGCGGCTTTGCCGTGCAGGAAAACCTGGAGGCAGACGGTAAAGATGACCGCGGCCCACCATCCGGTGGTCTCATTCCCCATCCGTTTCCCCCAGGAGAACAGGACGAGCGCCGTCAGGGCCGCAGCGATCGCGGTCGGAAAGCGAGCGGCAAAATCGTTCTCGCCGAAAAGGTCGTAACTCGCGACCTGCGCCCAGTAGGTCAACGGCGGTTTGTCGAAGCGATATCCGCTATTGAAA
>JBBSEO010000126.1:0-6749 GCA_038239645.1 Chthoniobacterales bacterium
CAGGCGCAGCGAATTCTCGCCACCGTCACCCTCGTGCCGGAGCGAACCAAGAATCTGCAGGATCAAATCGATGCGACGGTCGATTACGCGGCGGTGGCCGGCTTGGTGCGGCAGATTGCTAATGCCAGTGTTTATCGTTTGCTTGAAACCATGGCGGAGGAAATGACGGCGCAGATTGTCACCCGATTCGAAGTGAAACGTGTGACGCTCAGCTTGCGCAAGTTTGCCCTGCGCGACGCCGAGTCGGTCAGCGTGACGTCGGTGCGGGAGGAGGCGGCCTGATGCGCGGGCCGCGTTTTGCGCAAGCTGCCGCCGAGGTCGCGCAGCGTTACAGCCAATCGGTTTCGTTCGACCAGCGACTGGCCGAATACGACATTGCGGGCTCACGTGTGCACGCGCAGGCGCTGCACGCGGCGGGGATTTTGAGCGATGAAGAACTGGCTGCGATCACGCGCGGCCTCGGGGAAATCGAGGCGGAAATCAAGGAGGGCCGCTTCGAATGGAAAAGCGTGCTGGAAGATGTGCACATGAATATCGAGGCCGCGCTGACCGAGCGGATCGGCGCGCCCGGCGCGAAGCTGCACACCGCGCGCAGCCGCAACGACCAGATTGCGCTCGATCTGCGAATGTTCGTGCGCGCGGAAAGCGGCATGATTTCGGAGCAGCTGCGGGTTTTGCAGAGCGCATTTCTCGCCGTGGCGCGCGAGCAGACGAACGTGTTGATGCCGGGTTACACCCACCTGCAACGGGCGCAGCCGATTTATTTCGCCCATTATCTTCTCGCGCAAATCGAAGCGTTTTCCCGCGATCGCGAGCGCTTGAAAGGTGTGCACCGGCGCGCCGACGTCCTGCCGTTGGGCGCGGGTGCGCTCGCCGGCTCGAGCATCGTTCTCGACCGTGCGGAAATGGCGCGCGCGCTCGGATTCGAGCGCATTTCCGAGAACAGTCTCGATGCCGTGAGCGATCGCGATTTCGTCTGCGATCTCCTTTTCGCCCTCGCGCTGATCGGCGTTCACCTTTCGCGCCTGAGCGAAGATTTGATTTTGTGGAGTACGACGGAATTCGGCTTCGTCGAATTCAGCGATGCCTTCGCCACCGGCTCCAGCCTCCTGCCCCAAAAAAAGAATCCCGACATGGCGGAGCTGACCCGCGGAAAATGCGGCCGCCTGATCGGCGACCTCGTCAGCATGCTAACGATTCTTAAGGGATTGCCGAGCTCCTACAACCGCGACCTGCAGGAAGACAAAAACGCGCTCTTCGATGCCGTCGATACCATTCACGCCGCGCTCGATGTTTTCATCGCGATGATTCCGGAAATGAAAATCAACCGCGAGCGCATGGAAGCGGCGGCGGCGGATCCGCAGTTGCTCTCCGCCGACGTGGCGGAGTATCTCGTACGCAAGGGCGTCCCTTTTCGGGAGGCGCATGCGGCGGTGAGTACTCTGGCGCGGTTGGGCAAGCCCATGCCCGAACTGACGCGGGAGGAATGGCAGGCGGCGTCGCCCTTGTTCGACGACGATGTGCGGGAATTGCTCGATCCGCGCCGCGCCCTCGCCACGCGCAAGGCCATCGGCGCGCCCGCGCCGGAGAATATCGAATGGGAGCTGACGCGCTGGCGCGAGTTGATCGAGGGGGAGTGATTCGCTTTTCGCGCGGCGACGTCTTAATTCTTCGCCGTGTCCTGGCCGACGCTGCAGAGCGAAACAAATTTCGCGAATGATCATCTCGCCGTCGTGACGGAAGAGGTGCGGACGCCGACGCGAGTGAAACGGTGGACAACGGTGCGCCGGAAACGCGCGGTCGTCGTCGCCGCCTTCACCGCGGAAAACAGGATCGTGCTGGTGCAACAGGAACGCATTCCGGTGCGAACGGCGGTCTGGGAAATGCCGGCCGGTCAGATCGATGAGGAAGAGGACGAACCGGCGGTGGTGGCGCGGCGGGAATTGCTCGAAGAAACCGGTTACGAACTCGCCGCCGGGGGCGAAATGATTCCGCTGGGCGATCTTTTTTCGTCGCCCGGGTTTACGGACGAACGCCAGTTCCTTTTTGTCGCGCGACCGGTCTCGCGCCAGGCGGAAAAGGCAAACGGGGAAGAGGCAATTGTCGACTGTCGTGAGTTTACGGCGGATGAGATCACGCGCATGATCGCGGAAAATACCATTCGCGACGCCAATACCCTGAGCGTTTGGGCGCGCCTGCGCGCGCGGAAACTAATCGACTGATGACCCTCCGAAATTTTTTCAAGTTCCGCCAGGACCCGAATGACGCGGCCAAGCCGTTACTCGAACATTTGGAAGACCTGCGCTGGACGATTGTGAAAATGGCGATCACGCTTTTGCTCGCGATGGTGGGCTCGCTTGCCTTCCGGCATTCGCTCGTGCAAATCATGCAGGCTCCGCTCAACGCGGTCAGCCACGAGATCGGGGTTTTGCGCGCGCTCGGCATCACCGACTCGATCACGATTTCGTTTCGCCTCGCCTTCTACGCCGGAATCGTGATCGCGTTTCCGGTGCTGCTTTATTTTATCGCTGAATTCGTTCTGCCGGCCCTGACGGCGGTGGAGAAACGATTTTTGCTCCCGGCGATTCTGGTGAGCTTCGGTCTTTTTCTCACCGGCGTGCTGACCTGTTATTTCTGGCTGCTGCCGAAAACGATCCTCTTCTTTTTTCACGACACCCAATCGCTCGGGTGGGCCGCGGCCTGGACGGTGCAGGAATATTATTCGTTCGTGACCCGGTTTCTCATCGGCTTCGGTCTGGCTTTTGAGCTGCCGGTGGTGGTGCTGGCGCTGGTGCGATTCGGGCTCGTGACCTACGAATTCATGGCGCGGACGCGACCCTACGCCATCGTTCTCATTTTCATCCTGGCGACGATCATCACGCCGACGCCCGATGTGCTGACCCTGGCCGCGATGAGCTTGCCGATGTGTCTGCTCTACGAAAGCTGCATTTGGATCGCCTGGTTTATGCGGCGAAAGGCGCTGCGCGCCGCCCAATGATCAGCTCTGCTCTTCTCTTCGATATTTTCGCGTTCCTCCTCGGCGCCTGCATCGGGTCGTTTCTCAATGTCGTCATCTATCGGCTGCCGCGCGATTTGTCGGTGAACCAACCGCGTCGCTCCTTCTGCCCGGAATGTAAGCAGCAAATTCCATGGCATCGGAATCTGCCGCTGGTGAGCTGGCTGGCGTTGCGCGGGCGCTGCGCCCACTGCGGCGCCCGGATTGCCTTCCGCTATTTCGCGGTGGAATTGCTGACCGCGCTTTTGTTCCTCATCATCTGGCGCTCGTTCTCTCCGGCGCTCGCGCTGGCCTACGGGATTTTCATCGCGCTCGTGATCGCGGCCACCTTCATCGATTTCGAGCATTACATTATCCCTGACGAAATCACGTTAGGCGGGACCGTCGCGGGAATACTCGCGACCTTGATCGTGCCGCAGCTGATGGGGACGGATCAGCGCGTCCGGGCGCTCATTCTCTCCGCCGCCGCGGCGGCGCTGGGATACGTTCTGCTCTGGCTCGTCTTGGAAGGCGGCAAATTGGTCTTTGGCAAAAAGCGGGTGCGGTTCGACCAACCAAAACCGTTTTCCTGGCGTCGGCGGGGCGATGAGGCTGACTTCGTCGTCGGCGAAGACACGAGCCTGTGGAGCGAATATTTCGCGCGCGAGACGGATTTGCTCCTGCTGCATTGCGCGCTGGCGGACATCGGCGAGCGCACCTTTCTCAACTCGGTGTTGCGGTTCCATTACAACCGCTTGGAAGTGAGTGGCGAAAAATTCGAGCTCGATCGCCTCGATGAAATCCGCGGGACCGTTTCCGAGATACAAATCCCCCGTGAAGCGATGGGCCGGGGCGACCTAAAATTCCTCGCCTGCATCGGCGCCTTTCTCGGCTGGAAAGCGGTTCTGTTCTCGCTCTTTGCCGGATCGCTCTACGGCTCGATCATCGGTTTGATCACCTTGGTCTTCGGCGAGCGCGTCTGGTCGCTCCGTTTGCCGTTTGGCCCGTATCTCGCGCTCGGCGCGGTGACGTGGATGTTCTGGGGCGATCGTCTGGTCGCCTGGTACGGAACCCTCTTACACGGCGCCTAGGTTTCGACGGCGCGGGTCGCGACGTTGGCGGGCGCGGCGGCCCTCGCGGGCTCGCGCGCGGACATAAACAAATTCTTCCACTCGGCGCGCAGCCAGAGACGCAAGCCCGCGACGACGTTTTTGCGCAAGCGCCAGTCGGGCGCGAAACCATCGTACAAGGCGCGCCAGCCGTGGTTCGTTTCGCCGAGGCGACCGGCCGCGGCGCGGTTCTTTCCCAGGGTGACCAAACGACCGCGATAAAAATTCATGATCTTCGCCGCGATCCGCCCTGGACGCCCCTCGAACGGGAGTCTGGAAAATGCTTCTTCGGCATCGCGATAAGCGGGGATGACGAGCCCGCCGTAGTAACTCGAAACGTCGAGCAAAAGCGACGCGGTCATGAGATCAGCTTCGCCAATGTAATAATACTTGTCGCGATAGAGGGAATCGAACCAGGACCGATATGTCACTGGGTATTGCTCATTGTAATATTCGACGGTGGAGCGGACATCTTCGCCGGCCAGGCTGCGTCCGATCATGTTCGCAACGAAATTGGAAGTGTAGGAACAGAAATCGAGACCCGGGCTGTAGAGCGGATCGATGAATCCAGCTGCGTCGCCGACTGCCGCCCAGCCATGGCCGGCGACCTTGTCGCACGAATAGGGGAGCGCGGAGAAGGCGCGGACGTCACCCTCGACCGTTTTTGCGTTCGAGAAAATCTCGCGGCCGAGCGGATGGGAGAGCAAATGATCGTGCAAACGCTGACCGAGATTCGCGCCGGACGACAACTGGAAAATGCGTTCGTCGTAGGTCACGCCGGCGCTGACGTCGCCGCCTTTCAGCGGAATGATCCAGCACCACCAGCCGTGCCCTACCAGATGATTCGTGGCCCATTCGCGTCCGGTGCGGCAGGCGTTCGCCATCGCGGGAAATTTCTCGCGCCAATCGTGGCTGTCCCAGCTTTTCGTCCCGGTGAAGCGGGCCCAAACGGAATTGATCGGGTGCTCGCGGTTCGGTCGGTAAAGTCCAAGCTTCCGGCCAAGGACAACGGCGCGGCCGCTGGCATCGACAATCCAGCGAGCGCGGATTGTGCGCGGCGTATTGTCCGTCTCGACGCTGAGAGTTTGGACAGAATTCTCCGCCTCGCTCAGATCGATGCCGGTAACTTTCGCGGGCCGTAACAAATCGCAGCCAGCGGCGACGGCTTGATCGAGAAGATGTTGATCGAGGACAGAACGATCGACTTGAAAACTGGGGAGGCGAGCGCCGTAACGTGCGCCGACTTCCACGCAGTCGTCGCAAGGTTGATCGGCCCGGTTGTAGAACCAGAAGCGCAGCCCTTGTTTTACTAATTGGTGGTGACCGAGATGATTACTCAGGTCGAGGATGCGCGTCATGAAAGCGCTGCTGATCTCGGTGCTGGATTCGCCGACTTTGCGATCGAAATGCGTCGTGCGTTCGAGGATCGCGATGCGGGCGTGCGGATGCTGGCGCTTAAGCAGGATGGCGGTGGCAGCACCGGAAAAGGCGCCGCCGATAATCGCTACGTCGTAATCCATGCGGGAGGAAATGATGCGCGCGGTCAGGAACAAACGCAATTCCTTGCCTGGCACTCGTCGGGTAGATTGGCCCGATGATTTTCACGAACGCGCGCGTCATTCTGGCCGACTCGATCCGGGATGATCTCGATCTCGTGCTTGCCAATGGTCGGATCGCCGAGCTGCGGGCGCGCGCTTCGGACCCGGACGCGATCGATTTGCAGGGCGATTATCTCGCGCCGGGTTTTGTCGATTTGCACATTCACGGTGGGGCCGGTCGCGACACCATGGAGGCGACGCCAGAAGCCTTGCGCGCGATCTGCGACTTCCATGCTCGTGGCGGCACGACCAGTCTTTTGCTCACGACGTTGACTGCTCCGCTGGCGGAGATTTGTCGGGCGCTGGCGGCGATTGCGCAGCTGCGAAGAGAACGTCCCCAGATCGTGGGTGCACACGTTGAAGGGCCATTTCTTTCTCCGGAGTATGCCGGCGCTCAAAACGCGGCGCAATTTTGCCTGCCCACGGAGGCGAACGTTGCCTGCCTGTTGGAGCATCGCGACGTGATCAAGCGCATCACCCTGGCGCCGGAAAGAGAAGGTGCGTTGCGGGCGATCGAAAAATTTGTGGCCGCCGGAATCAGTGTCAGCGGCGGCCATTCAAAGGCGTGGGACGAAGAGGCGCACGCGGCTTTCGCCGGCGGAATGCGCAGCGTGACCCATACTTTCAACTGCATGTCGGCAATGCGACGGCGCGAGGGCGTGCGGGTGGCGGGGTTGCTCGAATTCGCCTTGAGCGAGCCAGAGGTGAACTGCGAACTGATTGCCGATGGTCACCATGTTTCGCCGACGTTGATGAAGATGCTGTATCGCGCGAAAGGAGCCTCCGGCATTTCGCTCGTGACTGATGCCACCGCCGGCGCTGGTTTGGCTCAGGGAGCGCGCTTTCAATTGGGCGGCCGCGAGTGCGTGATCGAGAATGGTGCCTGCTGGCTGGCTAATCGCTCGTCCCTGGCCGGGAGCGCGGCGCAGATGATCGATCTCGTGCGCATGCTGGTGGACGAAGTCGAGATCTCGTTAGTGGAAGCGATTGCGATGGCGTCGACCACACCCGCGCGAGTGATCGGTCTGTCGCGAAAAGGCGAAATTA
>JBBSEO010000127.1:0-6730 GCA_038239645.1 Chthoniobacterales bacterium
ACCCATCCCCGGGAAAAATTCATCCGCCATTTCAAACATGCTCTCCTTGTGCACACTCCACCATCCGGCGAGGCCAGCGTCGACTACCCCAGTTTCGTTGAAATGCCGCCGGTTGAGATAGAGGCCCGCCACCGAACCCGGACCGGCGTTTAACCATTTGTAGTGGCCCCAGCCTGCGAAATCGGCGCCGCATTCATCCAGCGCATGCGGCATCACTCCAACCGAATGCGAAAGGTCGAAACCGATGATCACACCATTCTCCCGCGCCGCCCGGCAAAGCCGTGGCAAATCCAGTAATTGCCCGGTGGTGTAGACGACCGAGGGAAAGAGCGCCATTTGCAACTCGGGATTGCACAAGGCCCGTTCAATCTCGCCTTCGTCGAGAAAACGTGAACTACCCGCGGGCACGATTTCAATGTGCGCGTCCGGGTCCAATCCGCGCAGCCGCAGATGGCTGCGCAGGGCATAACGATCAGTGGGAAAACTATGCACGTCGATCAGCACCTTCGTGCGCCGGGCCTGCGGTTGATAAAGAGTCGCCAGCAACTGGTGCAGGTTGATCGTCATCGAGTTCGCGATCGCGACTTCGTCCGCCTCCGCGCCGACCAGCTTCGCCACGCGCGCGGCGAGTTCTTCGGCCATCGTGAACCAGGGCGCATCTCCCTCCAGCCAGCCGCGAATGCCGCCACTCTTCCAGTTCTCCATGACGTTATTCAGCGAACGCTCAGCCTCGCGCGAGAGCAGGCCGAGAGAGTTGCCATCAAGGTAGATTTGGCCGGGCGGCCGGTAGAAGCGGTCGCGGAAATGAGCTAACGAGTCAGACTCGTCCAGGGCCTGAGCAGTTTTGAATGAAGGTGTTTGGGGCATGAAAAAATTTGTGTCGCCGATTGGTGAGCTCGCGCTTCGAGCGGCGAATATGCGCGAGCGGTAGGTTGTTCCCCGTTTCTTGATCGAACGAAACGAAAATGATTCCGACCTAGCGACGCCAATACCAACGCGCAGCAGAAAGCAAAGGCCTCAGGATTGACCCCTGATCTTCGCTTGGAACGGCTGACATGCTCCTTTCATCGCGCGGACGGCGCTGACCTGCAAGCAGGATTTTACTCTTCCCTGCAGGGGCGCGACGAAGGCGCCGAGCCGGCAGGCGTTCTCCAGCACTCTTGTCGCTTCCTGGCCGCGTGTCAGTCGGTGGCCTCGTCCGTCACCGCCTGACTTTCGGCGGAGCAGTTCGCTTGGGAGGGACCGAGTAGATGCGTGTTCTACGCGATTAGAAATTACCCTTGGCCCGAAACCATCGCAAAGCGCGACGTAAATCGGCCGGGTCAACCTCGTGTCCGCCGTCGAATTGGCTCAGTTCCACCTGACGAAATCCAAGATGCTTCAGCGACGCCTGCGTCTGCCTTTGGAATTCCGGCGGAGCAATCGGATCATGTCGTCCGCAACTCATCCAGATGGGCGTTGCCAGTAGTTCGGCAGTCGCCGGATAATCGTGGATGGCTTCGCCCATGCGGTCGTCATTCATGCCCGCAAGGAACAACCCTGCCGTCTTCACGATCTGCGTTTGTGCGAGCATCGCGGCCATCCAGCAACTACGTTTCGCGCCGCCGGATAGACCGGCGAACACGACCGGCCATGCGCGCGAAGCCGGCCAACCCCGATGCATCAGGTCCAAGCCCGCTGCTAACACTCCCGCGCGCCACGTCGTCGAATCAAACTTCGGCCGAATCAGCGCCGCGGTCGCGAGAACGATCCAGCCTTCCTTGGTCGCGACCGCGCGATACATTGGCGCGTCCATCGGGCTCGTCCGGCCTTTGTCTGTGGTCGATGTCACCGCCAGCACCGGGTAAATTCCGCGTGGATTGAATTGCTTCGGCAAATAAAGCAGGAGGCGGCCAGCCTCCGGCTGCGGATTTCCACCAGCGGCGGCGTAGTCCTCGAAGTGTTTCGGAATCGCGAAAGAAATGTCGACCGTTTCGCCGGGTTCCGGGGGCAGCACCTGCGCGCTTGCGACCGATCCCCAAACCAGGATGGCGATGACGAAGCGGCAACTCAACGGACTAACCAGATATAGTCGCACGCTTCTCGAACATGCGAATTTCCGCCGACGGGGCCAGGACGCGAGCGCGGAACATCGCCAGTTATTTTTTCGTTTCGCTGGCGTCGGGAATCTTTGTGGCCTGCCAAGCGACAGCCTGCCATTTTCCATCCCGCTTCAGAAAAGTGCCGGTATTGAAATAGTTCATTACTTCGACCTGGTCGCCCTTGTGCGTGGTGCCTACCAGCCGGAAGGCAACGATCGCTGTCGTCCCGTATTGTTGAACCCGCACATCCTCCGCGCTGTAGACCGTTGTTTCGGGGCTCGGCGACGTGGCGGCTTCAGCGTGGATCTGGCGCATCAATTCCGACTTGTCGATTCGGACACCGGCCGCGCGCGTATAAATCAAGTCGTCGGCCCAGAAGCGATCGTGCATCGCAGGGTCGTTCCGGGGCACGGCCTCGAGAAATTGCCTCAGCAGCGCGGTTAGCTCCCCTGCATCCGGCGCGGTTTCCTTTGCTGCCAGTGTTGCACTTGGCGTGGCCGTCGGAACCTCAGCAATCAATGCCGGCCCCGACAAAAACGTCACCGCCGCAACAAGCAGGACGATAGAATTTTTTGGTCGCAGAAAGACTTTACCGTCCGCGCGGCAAACGGAAATTCGAATCCTGGTAAGCCGCTCCCACGCTGATGTGTAAATGTTCATTCCCCACTTCTCCGATAATGTAACTCTCCTTGAAATCGCCGCGCACTTTTCCCGCACCTGCCCCATAGAGGAAACCGACCTCGCCCGTCACGTAGTCCGCTTTTGGAACCGCCGAAGTCAGGCGATCAAGGAACGACGTCCGAACCGGCGCCGCAGTTGTGACGGGCGACGGCGCGGTCAACGTTTCTGCGCGCGCAAAGCTCGTCCAGCCAACCGACGCCGATCCGAGAGTGCTCGCCATGGGAAAGAAGGAAGGGACGGACGAATTGCGAAAGAGAGCAGAGTTATCCAATCGAAAAGGATTCGGAGAAAAATCCTGAGCCAAACATATCTGCTGCCCAAACCCAAGAACGCCAAATCCAAACAACCCGATGATCGCAGCGCGCGCTTTCATGTCGTAATCCACTACCGAATCACCCTGCGCGCCAGCGAAATCTTCGTCAGGCGATCGCTGGCAAAGTTAGCTCGACCCGCCGGGCGCCCTTTTTCTATTATCGCTACGTGAGAAGCACTGTGACGCTCGTTGTCCTCATCGGCGCTTTCTTGTTCCCCGGCGACCTCGCCGGAAACGATCTGATCCGGTCGCGCATTCCGCGGCATCCCGTGGCGTCGACTGCGATTGCGGCGGTTGGTTACAGTCGAAAATTGCGCGCGCTCGAGATCGAGTTCCGCAACGGATCCATTTATCGTTATCTGGATGTTCCGCCGGATATTTTTCGTCACTTGGTCGCTGCAGATTCGATCACGAGTTACTACGATAGCGAGATCCGCCATCATTTTCGTTCCGTCCACGTGCAGCCGGACCCGTGAAGCGTTTCGTCCTCACGCGACAGGAGCAGCGGCTCGTCACTTTCATTGCCAGCGCGCTCATCGTCGGCACAGCGGTAAAATATTATCGCGAACATCCGGGCTCCGCGGAGGCTCAGAGCGTTTCCCGCTCTCCGTCGGGCGCCAACCATCCTTCATCACCGCGAGCGAAAAAATCACGAAGGGGCATTTCCCATCGACTTCCCGCGATCATCCCAACGCCGTCCGCGACTCCCCCGAATGATGATGACGATTCCGATTGATCAAAGGCAATTTCCCGAGCTACGACAAGTTCCCGTCACCGATAGAAGCGGAGTATTCCGACGGAGGAACGGGCTTTTCCCATTGCGCGATCAGGTTGGTCAGATAATCAAGCGTCCGACGTTGCCCGGCGAGATTCTCCTCCAACGCTGTGCCGACTCGAGCGCGGAACATGTTATCGGTCGAGCGTTTCGCGAATTGCCAGGCATCTTCGGTCGCGGCCGCGCGCAAACTTTGCCGCAGTGCCCGCAAAGTTTGCCTTAGTTCGCGACGAACGGCTCGCAACTGGAATAACGGTGTTTGCGCGTCCCATTCCTCCTCATCCAATTCCGTGAACGCGAGCAGGGTTTCGAGTCGCTCCAGATCTCTCGCGCCGTATGCGTGCTGCACTTCATGCCACAACCAGCTGGCCTGGGCACTGCCGTCGCCGCGCCGATCCGGATGCAAACGGCGCACGAGCACGCGATAGGCGCGCACCATTCGCGGACACGGCATGGGCAGCGACGGGAAATTCCGACGGTGCTCTTCCTCGGGCAGCTCGCCGAAGAGATGGACGCGGAAATTCCCAAAGTTGATGCGGAAGGCCACGCCATCCATCGCCTCGGCGTGGACCCCGAAGTTCTCGCGCAACCAATTCTTGAAGACCTCCTCCTGCTCGCTGTCGCTCAGGTGAACACCAGTTTTCGGCGCCGCTTCGGCCCGGCGGCGATCTTCTTCCGCCGCTCGCTCCGGATTCGTCGTTCTCAGCCTGACTCGCTGGTAGGCAGTCGCCGGGTCACACAAAGTGCGGAGAATTTCCTCTTCCACATCGCGCACCAGTTCCTGCTGGGCGCGAATGGCATCCTCGAGATCACGCGCGGCGGTCAGATGCCGACCGAATTCGCGCGCCAGCCATTGATGAAAGGCCGGACGATCCTCGCGTTCAAAAACTCCCAGGCGGTTGCGCAACTTCTCCATCGCCGCGAGCGCGCGGCGGCAACGTTCCCGGGCGGCGGCGCGCAGGCTCTTCTGCTCCACCAGGACCAGCGCAAACGCGGAACTTTCCTCACCCCTGACCACGCGAAATGGAGGCGAAAATTTTTTGACCCACAAAAGTTGCTCCTACTTAGTTTTCGTTAGTTCCGCGCGATTCAGGTCGACGTCCGCCTGAGGAATGATCCGCCAACCCGGTCCCGCCTTAGCCAAGGCTTCCTTGAAGACTGAAGCTTTGCCCACAATTACTACTCCCATCGGCGAATTAAGAGTCCGATGGACAAAATCGGCGATGCCATCCGAGGTCACCGCGCTTAGCCCCGGGATATACTTGTCCAGGGAATCGAGAGGTAAGTCGTAGACAACCAAGCTTCCGAGTTGTCCGGCGACCTCCTGGTTCGTCTCCATGTTTCGCGCGAAACTTCCCGCCAGCATGGCCTGGCGAGACTTCAATTCCTCCCCCTGCACCGGATCGGTCGCGAGCCTTTTTATTTCCTCTTGAAGAAGGGTCGCCACCTCCACCGCAGATTCATTCTTCGTTTGCGCGCTCCCGCTGAAAGCGCCGGCATCACGACGCATCGAAAAAGAACTACCCGCGCCGTAGCTCAGGCCACGATTGATTCGAATTTCGCGGTTGAGGCGCGAGACGAAGCCACTCCCCAAGGCGGCATTGGCGACCTCGGCAGTGTAGAAATCGGGCGAGCTTCGCTTGATCGCCGGACGCGCGATACTAACAGCCGCCTGCCCGGCCTGCGGCATATCCACGACAATCTTCTGCGCTTTCCAATTCTCGTTATTCGCGGAAACCGGAAAAGGAGCAGCGGCTGCTTCCGGACTCGCTTTCCAATCGCCGAAATATTTCTCTGCGTAGGCCTTGGCTTGCTCGAGGGTCACATTACCCGAGAAGACGAGCGCGCTGGCTTCCGGCCGATAATAGCTCTGATAAAGCTTCACGATGTCATCGCGCGTGATCGCCTGAATGGTCTCGGTCGTTCCGCCCGACGGATGCGCGTATTCTCCTTCCCGAAATACCACTCGGGTCACGACGTAGCTATTGACATTGCCCGGCTGCTCGAGTGACACGCGCAAACGATCAAGCGTCTGTCGCCGCAAACGCTCGATCTCTTCGCTTTGGAAAGCCGGATGCTGAACGACATCGGCGAGAACATTCAGGGCGGCATCTTCCTTGTCCGACATCACCACCACGCCCGCCATGGAAGAATCCCACGTCGCGGCGGAGAAGATCGTCCCGCCTAACGATTCAATCGTCCGCGCGATCTCGGGAGCCGGCATCGTGTTGGTCCCACGGGTGAGGAGAGAACCGGCCATGCTGGCAGCGCCTCCGCGGCCCGTGGGATCGATCTCCGAGCCGTGACGCACAATCAGTTCGGTCGTAAGCAGCGGAAGGTCGGGTCGCTCGGCCACAACAATGCGCAAGCCGTTAGGAAGTTTCGCCTCTTTCGGTTGCGTAAACCTGGCCTCGCGGGGCGCGGCAGGCGCAGGAGCTTTGTCGATTCCGCCAACCGCGGAGACTCCATCGCTGGTCAGCCACAACACGCAGACGAGAAAAAACAAATTGCGCCTCATGGGGTCGTGCGGGGCGGAGCTGCTTTCATCGCTTCCGGCAGGTATTCGATTAAGACGCGCTTCTTTCCGCTCAGATACCTGGTCAGGGCCGCTTTGACCTGGTCGGCTGTCACCGCCTGCACCTTGGGCAGGTCAGTATTGACCCGATCGGGATCACCATAGACGACGGCTGCCTCGCCCAGCGCACTCGCTTTTCCGTTATCCGTTTCCAACTCCAGCAGCTTGCCCGTGAGGAAACGGTTCTTCGCCTTGGCCAGCTCGTCTTCGGTAATTCCTTCCTTCAGCACGCGGTCGACCACTGCCTCGAGGGCCCGCTCCCCCTCCGCCACAGACTTTCCGCTGGCCAAGGTCACTCGAAACGT